>CAZVRS010000001.1:0-3609 GCA_964630115.1 uncultured Candidatus Bathyarchaeia archaeon
AGGAAGACGCCATCCCTTATCACGGCCGAGAAATCGCCCTTAGCGTAGTCCTGGAAGCGCACGTATGTTATGTTGTTCACGAAGAGGCCGTGCCTTACCTCGGCCATGAGCTCCTCGTCCGACCTATCGCCCGCCGAGACCACCACGTTCCAGGGCCTCGGCACGACCCAGCCCGCATTAGCCGTCGAGGTCGTGTTGTGCCTCTTGGCCGTTATGGAGTTGTGGAGGTAGGTCTTCAGGACGCCGGCCTCTATTATGGGCTTGCGTGCCGTCGGGAGGCCTTCGTCATCGAAGGGCCTGCTGCCGAGGCCAGCTTCGAGCCTGGCGTCATCGTAGATGCTCACCACGTCGCTCGCTACCTTCTGGCCCAGCTTGTTCACGAGGCACGACATGCCGGAGTCCACGTAGAAGGCGGACGACATGCCAGCCACTATGTCGAAGAACACGGCCGAGGCGGGACGGCCGAACACCACGTCATAACGGCCCGGCTCAAGGGGCTCCGGGTTCAGGGATAGCTTGGCGAAGCGTCCTGCCTCCTCGCCGGCCAGCTCGGGGTCGAGGTCCTTCAGCCTCGTGCCGCAGGTGGTCCCAACGCCGGCCGACTCGCCATCCGCCAGGGCCCTGACGACCAGCTCGGCCCTCGTCCTTTCGTGGCTGGCCTCCACGCCCTTGGAGGTCAGCAGGATGATCTTCTCCTCCCCGAAGGCGAAGGTGCCAGCTACCCTCTTGCCGCCGGCCTCTAAGGCCTTGTTCACGGCCGATTCGACCAGGTCTATGGCCTTCTCGCCAAGCTCGGCGAGCTCCTTATCGTAGAGGCCGGGTATGGGCTCGTAGGTGAAGGGCCCTTCCGGCAGGGGGGCGTAGTCCGGCCTCTCCTTCATGACGGCCAACAGGGACATGAGATCCTTGAGGGCGGACCTTATGGCCTCCGGGTTCACGTTGGACAGGAAGGTCCCGACCACCTTCCTGTCCTTGGCCAGGTAGACGCCCAGGTCGAGGGAATCCCAGGTCTTGACGACCGTTATCTCGTTGTTGGCGAACCTCACCTGCCTCGAGGTGCTGCCGACGGCCTCGACGGCTACCTCATCTGCCCCCAGCCTCAGGGCCTCCTTGAGGACTAGCTCTGCGAGCTCCCGGGCCTCCACATCACAACCCCCCTAGCCTCACGTTCCTTAAGCGGACATTGGGACCCCCGAGCCATACGGGGACGCCCTGGACGGGGTCCCCCTTCCCGCAGGTGGCAGCGCTGAAGGCCAGGTTCTTGTCCAGGGCATCTATGCTGCTGTAGAAGCCAGGGGTCGTTATCTCCAGGACGGGCCTCCTGACGGGCCCCTTTACCTCGCCTTTCTCTATCAGGTAGGACTCACGGCCTATGAACCTCATGTTGAAGCGCCTGTCGTCTATGTTCCACTCCCCGAAGGTCTTTATGTAGACGCCGAGCTTCACGTCCTCGACCAACTCCTCGAACTCGTGGTCCCCGGGCAACATGAAGGTGTTCGCCATCCTGACAATCGGCTCCCTGTTGAAGCCGCTCGCACGGGCGGCTGCGTTGCTCGATATGCCCAAGACGGCGGCCGTCTCCCTGTTGTGCAAGAACTCGTTTATCACGCCGTCTTTTATCAGGTATCTCCTCCTGGCCTTCACGCCCTCGTCGTCGTAGAGGTAGTAGCCGTAGGAGCCCTCCAGGGTCGGGTCGTCCACGACCGTAACGACCTCGGTGCCTATCCTCTGGCCCAGCATGTCCACGCTCACGAAGGACTCGCCGGCCTGGGCTGCCTCACGGCCCATTATCCTGTCGGCCTCATACGGGTGCCCGCAGCTCTCGTGGACCATGAGGCCCACGACCTCGCTGCCCAGGATTATGTCTATGGTGCCCTTGGGCGGGCTCACGCCCTCCTTAAGGACCTTGCCCAGGGCCCTCGTGCGCTCCTTGAGGAGCTCGTCCGGCTTCAGCTCCCTTATGAACTCCCAGCCCTTGCTGGCGCCCTCCTGGACCATGTCTTGCTCGGTCCCCTTCCCCGGCTCGAAGGCCGTGGCTATGGACAGGAACTCAACCCGTGGGACACGGCAAGATATGCGGGCGCCCTCGCTGTTCACGAAGTAGCGTTCCGTGGTGCTCTCTATGAGCTCAAGGAGCCTGAAGGGCACTTGGACGCCTACTTCCTCCTTGCTCGTGAGGATCTTCTCCAGGTCGAAGAGAAGCTCCATCTTCTCCTCGACCGGGACATCCTCAAACGGCTCTTTAGCCCTGGCCTCCCAGCTCGCTTCCTCTGCCTTCTCCTCGGAGAACCTTATGGGCTTCTTGCGCATCCTGGCGGACGCCTTGGCCATTGATATGGCTTCCTTCACCCTTCGCTCCAACAGGGCCTTATCGGGCCTGTTCAAGGACGAGAAGCCCAGGGAGCCCTGCACCAAGACCCTTATGCCTATGCCCCTGGACCTCTCGAAGCCAGCCATCTCCGGCACGCCGTTCCTAAGGACGTAGAAGTTGGCCTTGTCGTCGTGATACCTGGCCTCGGCGTAATCGACCCCCATCTTGAGGGCTAGTTCGACCGCAAGGTCGGCCAGGTCCCTCATGCCTTCTCCCTATGCCTCAAGCCCTCAGGCCCGTAAATGCCTTTGCCCTTCAGCCGCCCGAGGCCCTCCTGGCCTCCTCTAGTATGGGGCCCGGCGTGCTCGTCCCTATCAGGTCGGCACCGGCCTCCAGCATGGCGAGGGCCTGCTCAAGGGTCCTTATGCCGCCAGCCGCCTTCACTCCAGCCCTATCGCCCACGACGGACCTCATGAGTCTCACGGCCTCAACGGTCGCACCACCCGGGCCGAGGCCCGTGGAGGTCTTCACGTAATCCACGCCAGCCCTCAGGGCCAGCTCGCAGGCCTTCCTCACCTCTTCCTCCGTCAGGTAGCACACCTCCAAGATGGCCTTCACCATGCCCCCGGATTCCCTGGCTACTTCCACCACGCCCTCCAACTCCTCCAGGACGACCTCGTAGGAGCCGGACTTCAGGGCCGATACGTTTATGACCATGTCTATGTCGTGGGCGCCCTGGCTCAGGGACAGCTCTGCCTCACGCACCTTCACGTCCGGGAATGTGAAGCCGAGCGGGAAGCCCACTACTGAGCACACCCTCACCCCAGAGCCCTTCAGGAGCTTCGAGGCGTGTTCCACCATCCAGGGCGGGACGCATATGCCCCTAAGGCCGTAGCTGGCGGCCTCACGGCAGCCCCTCTCCAGGTCCCTGAACGTCATGTCGGGCTTCAGGACGGCATGGTCGATGCGCCTGGCGAGCTCCTCAGGCCCGATGGCTGCCCGGCCCAATAGACCACCTACCCCATAAGGGCCCTCGGGAGTTAAAAGGGGGCATGGTAATCTTTTTAGGCCCTCGGCCCCGCCATCCCGAGGTGCCTAGTGTGCCGGTCGAGGTATTCGACCCGGAGGAGTTCATACGTATATCGGAGAGGGCCGATTACTGCATAGTGAAGAGGAGCGGCGATGTGGTGAAGCTGAAGCTGAGGACGCCGGGCAAGCTCTACACGCTGAAGGTGAGGCCGGAGGAAGCAGATGCCATAATAAGCAGGCTGAAGTGCGAGGTGGTGTCGGCCCCTTAG
>CAZVRS010000001.1:3709-25145 GCA_964630115.1 uncultured Candidatus Bathyarchaeia archaeon
GGAAGCAGATGCCATAATAAGCAGGCTGAAGTGCGAGGTGGTGTCGGCCCCTTAGGAACGAGGAACCTTATTAACGAGGGCATGATAATGCTGCGCCGGGATACCGTATGGAGCGCCGGGAGGAGCCATCGGGAGAAGATCTTAAAGGCCTGATGAAAGAGGTAGCAAGGACGCTACTAGAGGCTAGGGAGAGGATCATGGTATTCATAGACGGGTCGAACCTGTTCCATGCGTGCAATCAAATAAAATTCAAGATCGATTTAGTTAAACTCGTCAACGTGCTGGTGGGCGACAAGTATCTGGTGCGACCTTACTATTATACGGCTTTTAACCCCACAAAAGCAAGAGCAGGTAAAGTTTCTCCACGCACTTCAGAATCAAGGCTTCTGCGTCAAGGCTATTCCTTTAAAGAGGAGGGGCGATCGCTTCATAGAGAAGGGAGTAGACGTGGCCCTGGTTACCGACTTAGTTTCTATGGCATTTAGAAACGCTTATGACACGGCTATCCTAGTTTCGGGCGATTATGATTTCGTAGAAGCGATCCGCATAGTGATGTCGTTAGGTAAAAGGGTAAAAGTGGCCATGTTTACGCACGCCACTAATGACGAGCCTAGGAGAATAGCCGACAAATTCATCCCACTCGAAGAGCTCGCTGAAGAAATACGGAGGGAGAAGTAGTTCTTTTGGCAGGAGGATCCCGGTCCGGGATCCTCCTGCTTAGTTCTTTTCTTCGAGTCAAGGAGCGGGGAGGAGGTATTTAAGAATTACGGTAATGACCTCCCGTGAGCCCTTAAATAACGGGTCAGCTCCCTCAGGCAGGCCTCACATGGCTCGGCGCTCTTGAAATCCGTATCCCATATGGAGTTCGAGAAGGCCATGACGCACCGCCTGTTGGAGCAGTGCCTCAGGCCGAGCGTGTGGCCTATCTCGTGGACGGCTTCCTTAACGCACCTCTCCAGGAACAGGGCCTCATCTGGCGGGTTCCCGTAGAACTCGGGCCTCAGCCTGCACGTCGAGATTATGGCGAAGCGGCCGGGGCACTCGGCTTGGCCGAAGACGAAGTTCAGCCTGGGCACGAAGAGGTCCACGTGCGTTATGGCCAGGACCTTGTCGCCCTCCGGGGTGAAGGAGCGCCTCAAGAAGTCCAGTATCACGGACGAGTTATACTGATACCTCCTGGGCTCGTAGGCCACCTTGGGCACTTCTAAGGCCCTTCTGGACCTGAAGGCCCTTACCAGCCCCCTGTAGGCCTTCTCAAGGCCCTCCTTGACGGCCTCAAGGACCTCTGGCTCGACCCGCCCCACCACGAGCAGCTCAACGCTGACGGCCGAGCCCGTCACCCCCTAGAGCTCGAACTCGCTCCCCGCCTCGGGCGCAAAAGCCTCCAGGCCTAGCTCATCCCGGGCCCAGGAGGCCAGCTTCTCGCAGTTCCCCTCGGCCCCGTGGACCACGAAGACCTTTGGCGAGCCCTTCAGGCCCGAGAGCATCTTGTGCAGATCTGACCTGCCAGCGTGGGAGGAGAAGTCGAAGCGTTCTACCTGTGCCTTGACCTTCTGGACCTTCCCGTCCACCACGTATATCCTGTTCTCCAGGAGCTCGTGGCCGGGCGTGCCGGGTATCTGGTAGCTGACGAGGAATATGGCGTTCCTCGGGCTCCCGGCCAGCCTCATGGCGTAGTAGGCTGCTGGACCTCCCTTCAACATGCCAGCTGGGCTTATTATGACGCAGGGCCTCTTGACGAACTTCTTCCTGTCCTTCTTCTTCCTTACCAGTATTATGTCGTCCATGGCGGACATATACAGCTCTGGGTCCCTCAGCTCCCTCAGGTTGTTCATGAGTATCACGTTGACCCTCCTGGCCATGCCGTCCATGACCACGTCATAAGGGAAGCCGTGGGCCCTCAGTATGCAGGCGACCTCCTGGGCCCTGGCCACGGCGAAGGCGGGCACCAGGACGGTGCCCCCGGCCTCGACCACCTCCTTGACCCTCGACACGAACTCCCTCTCCTGCTCCAGCCTGTTCGGGTGATCTTCGTCCGCATACGTGGATTCTATGATTATGGCGTCGAGTTCCCCGTAGTTCAAATCGGCCCCCTCCAGGAGCCTCGTGTTCACGGGGTTCACGTCGCCCGTGTAGAGGAGCCTCTTGCCCTCGGCTTCCACGAGGACCTGGGCGCTGCCCGGTATGTGGCCAGCCCTCAGAAGCGTTATAGATGCATTTTTTATCCTGAAGGTCTTGTTGTAGGGCACGTAGTTGGCGCAGGAGAGCATGTTCTGGAGCTCTATGTATTCGAAGGGCAGGTAGTAGCCCGTGAGGTGTATGAAGTCCTGGAGGAGGAGCTCCGTCAGCTCGAAGGTGAGCCTCGTGGCGTAGACGGGCACCCCACGCCCTATGTGGAATATCGGGACGGCCCCCGAGTGGTCCAGGTGGGCGTGCGTTATGATTATGCCGTCCACGTCCTTGGGCGGGACGTGCATGGGGAAGCCCGGCTCGTCGTTCAACATGACGCCGTAGTCGAGCAGTATCTTGGCTCCCCCGGCCTCCACCAGGATGGCCGACCTACCTACCTCGCCCGTCCCTCCCAAGAACTTCAGCTTCAACTCCTTCTCTCCACCCTTCCTGCCTTTCTCAACCGGTAGGAGGAGGCCAATAAAAACTTGGAGCCTAACGCCTGGCCGAGCCCAGCAGGCGGGCTAGGCGATCAACCAATTTGGAGAGGCCATCCTCGGACCAGGGATCGGCCTCCTCTATGACGTGTAGCTCAAGGCCCGATCTGGCACAGGCTTCCCGGACCACTGAGGACAAGCGGCTCCCGTCGGAGACTAGGACAACGAGGGCGTAGGGCTTGGAGGAAACGTATTCTTCCACCAGGCCCCTGGCCCAGGCGTAGAAGCCTTCCTCCGGCCCCGAGAACTCATACTGCGATAGCGGGTGGACCTGGTCCAGCTCGAGCGGGATTAGGCCGAAGGGCAGGCCGTAGAGGCACAGGTGAACTTCACGCCAGCCCTCCCCCAGGCGGGACGAGAGGGCCCTGAAGAACCTATCGTGCTCCTCCGACCTGCTGAAGGGCTTCTGCTCTGGGTAGGGCATGAGGAGCAAGATGCGCCCCTTTGGCCTGAAGCACTCGATGAGCCTCTCCCTATATCTGAGGACCTCCGGCCTGTGCAGGTCGAGAGGCGAGGATATGAATATGCCCTTCCTCCTGGAGGTCGGCGAGCTTTCCTCCAAGATCTTCCCATACTCCTGGGCCAGCTTCCTGAAGGCCCTCAGCAAGGACGGGTGAGAACGTGCCCTGAGGGCCAGGTGCTCCCAGAGGCGGCCTTCCCTGATGGCCTCTTTTATGGCCCTGAGCTCCCTGAGGCAGGCGTAGAGGTTATGCATGGCCAGGAGGCGTGTCCTCTCGTCCTCAGGCATGTCCAATAGGTCCTCAGGGCTCCTCCTGACGCACACGGGGCAATCGCAGGGCAGGTAGTCCATTTCCTCCAGCCTGGCAGTGCCCGTCTCGGTCATGTAGCGGCCGTCCCGGGCGTAAATGGCGTAGGCAGCTGAATCGAAGGTATCGCAGCCGAGGGCGACGGCCAGGGAGAACATCATGGGGTGCCCGGCGCCGAAGAGGTGGAGGGGCCTGTCGGGCGGGAGGTTCGTCTTGGCCGCCATTATCATGTCCACCAAGATGTCGAACCTGTAGGCCTCCATGACGGGCGTCGGGCTGCCGAGGGCGTGTATGTCGAAGGGCATGCCTCCCATCAGCCTGGCCGAGAGGGCCACCAGGTCCGTGAACTTGCCGCCCTGGACCGGCCCGACCCACAGTATGTCGTCCCGGGTCCTGATGGACCAGAGCTGTCGGCCACGCTCGGCCGTCTCGAGCACGGTCCTTAGGGCTTCTTCCCTTGAGTCCGTCCAGCCCGTCGGCACGTCGAGGATGGTCGCTATGTCCGACCCTATGGCCTCTTGGTAGGCCACCACTTCCTCTGGCCCCACGTCCACACGGCCGTAGACGAGGAGCTGGTAGGCGCCCGAGTCCGTGGCCACCACGCCATCGAAGCCCAGGATGGAGTGTATGCCCCTCCGGGCTGCCTCTTGGCCGAAGTGCCTCATTATTATGTAGGCGTTCGTTATTACGGCCTCGAAGCCGAAGACGGACCTCAGCTCCTTGGGGCTTATGGCCTGGATGGCCGGGTTCACGACGGGTAGCAGGGCTGGCGTCTCAAAGCGGCCGCTCTTCGTCTCTATCACGCCTATCCTGGCCATCAGGTCCCTGCTCTTGATTTCAAAGCACATCTCCGGGCCCGGCCTCGCTCGGGCGTCCCTCAGGCACCGCCCAAGAAGTCGATTATGGTGCAGGCTATGACCTTCGTGGCTATGACGAGGTGGTCGGTCCTCACGTATTCGTCGTAGGCGTGGGCGGTGTGGAGCTCCCCGGGCCCGTAGTGGACGGTCGGTATTCCAGCCGCCCTGAGGAACCTGGCATCGCTCGCACCGGTCATGAAGAACGGCACCAAACCCATGCCCACTATCTCCCTGGCGTTGGCATCGAGGAGCTTGAACACCCGCTCGGAAGGAGGCGTGTAATTCGGCTCCGACGCCTGGACGAGCTCGCACTCCACCTCCTTTAGGCCGGCCTCCTCCAGCATCTCGTCGACCTTGGCCTTCACCTCCCGGGGCGTGAGGCCAGCTGGTATCCTCATGTCCACTTCGAGCACGCACGAATCGGGCACCACGTTGACCTTCACGCCACCCCTTATGATGCCGAAGTTGACCGTGATGTGGTCTATGGCCTCCACGGCCCCCTCGAGGAGCTGCTCGGG
This sequence comes from uncultured Candidatus Bathyarchaeia archaeon, assembly GCA_964630115.1. Lineage (GTDB taxonomy): Archaea > Thermoproteota > Bathyarchaeia > EX4484-135 > EX4484-135 > EX4484-135. Next base: position 8,518 of record CAZVRS010000001.1, read on the forward strand.
CACCCCCATCTGGGACAACATGGTCCTCAGGACCATCTTGGACCCTTTTATGACCTCTGAGATGTCCTCGGGCAATCTGGCCTCTAGGGAGGTCAGCTCCCTCAGGACCGACATGGCCTCAACGATCTTCTCTATGGCGTTCACGCCCAGCATGGGGAGGCTTCCGTGGGCTGGCCTGCCCCTGGCCTTCAGCCTGAGCCAGCAGACGCCTTTCTCGCCCACGAGGCTGGCGTATATGGATGAGGGCTCCCCTATGATGCACGCATCCCCCTTCAGCAGGCCCTCCTCCACGAGCCACTTGGTGCCCTTCTGGCCCCCCGTCTCCTCGTCCGGGACCAGGGAGAGGAGCACGGAGCCGGGCAGCTCCTCCATGGCCTTCGAGCAGGCCACCAGGGCCGACATTATGCAGGCCAGGCCGCCCTTCATGTCCGTGGCACCACGCCCGAGCACCTTGCCCTCCCTTACCTCGCCCGAGTATGGGTCGAAGCTCCACCTGCTCCTATCGCCAGCTGGCACGACGTCCATGTGGCCGTTCAAGATGAGGCAGGGCCTCCCCTCGCCCGCTTTCACGAGGACGTTCACGGCCCCTTTCTCGGGCTCGTGCTTCTCAGGGCTGAAGCCCCTGTCGGATAGCCAATCGGATGCGAAGCCAGCTATCTCCCTCATGTCCCCGGGCGGGTTCTCCGAAGGTATCTTGACGAGGTCGGAGCAGAGGCGTATTATCTCGTCGGACATGCGTTCTACTTCCTTCAGGACCTTATCCTTGAGCTCCCTCAGCTCCTCCAACCGCTTCACCTGGGACGGATGGCCCTCCTTTTCTAATTAGCTTTGCCCCGCATGAACGCTTATCTGTCCTCAAGGCCGTTTAGCTCAGGTGCCGGGATGGCCTGCATCGTGAGGCTACTCGAGGAGCCCAGGCTGGAGGAGCCGGTCTTGGTGGAGGGCCTGCCGGGGATGGGCTTCGTGGCCAACATAGCTGCCATGCACATGATAAGGGAGCTGAAGGCCCGCAAGTTCGCCATGATAATCTCCTCTTCCTTCCAGGACTTCGCCATGACGGTTGAGGGAGGGGGCATAAGGTCTCCCATAAACGAGCTCTACTACTGCCCCCAGGGCCTCATAATACTGTATGGGAACACGCAGGCGGAGGGGAGCGTGGGCCAATACGAGGTCTGCTGGGAGGTCCTCAAGTTGGCCAAGAAGCTGGGGTGCAGGATGGTCCTCACCATGGGGGGCTACCGCCGTGAGAGGGTGGTCGGGAGGCCGAAGGTCTACTGTGCCGCCACGAGCAGGGCCCTGCTGGAGGAGGCCGTGAAGTTCTGCGACGGCGTGATCGTGGGCAACATATACGGTGCAGCTGGCGTCCTCCTCGGCCTGGGCAAGGTCATGGGCCTGGAGGGCGTGTGCTTCTTGGCCGAGACGCAGGGCATTTACCCGGACGCCCGGGCGGCCCTTGAGGTCCTCAAGGTCGTGTCGGCCTTCCTGGGCCTCGAGATAGACCTGAAGAAGCTCTCGAGGGCTGCCGCAATCACGGAGGCCATCTGGCTCGGCTCCCCTGAGGAAGCCGGGAGGGAGAAGGGAGGACCGATATAGGCCCTTACTTCTTCTCGGCTTCCTTGGCCTTCATCTCGGCCACAAAGGCATCGTAAATCCTCTTCACCCTCTCGGCAGCTGGCCCGTGTCCTTCAACGCCTTCCTTCGTCACCTTTATACGGCCCATGACCATTATTATGCCCTTGTCCTCCATGACCTTGACGTGCTCTTCCCCGAAGACCCTTGCTATGCGCTCCGCCAGGCCTATTATGTCGAAGGGCTTCTCGGCCGACCATATCTGGGCTATGGTGCTCCCGTTCAAGAACAGCTTGGGTATTACGCCTTCCTGGCCTTCTATCCTGGCGTTCCAGAGGCAGATGCTCAGCGTGTCGGGGTGGAAGCCCACAAGCCGGCCCGTGATGACCTTGCCGTCCGAGGTCCTTATGGAGACCGTGGTGTCTAGGAGGGAGGTCAGCTCAGATATGAACCTCCTCTCCGCCACGGACATGCTCATCACCACAATAAGCTCGTCTAGGCCTCTTTAATAAGGCTGGGCCAAAAGGCTTTATCCAAACGGGGCCGATCAAGGGGGCGCCATGAGGAAGCCCCTCAGGGAACTCGCCATAAAATACTTCAGGAGGCTCGGCTACACCGTGGAAGAAGACGTTGAGCTTGACGACAGGATGGGCAGGACGCACAGGGTAGACCTCTTGGTCAGGAAGGGCGATGAGGTCAGGCCCGTCTGGATAAAAGATTGGAGGCGCACGGTGGGCGTCAACGTCATCATAAATGCGGACCTGGAGGCCGAGAAGCTGGGCCTCGACCCGCCCGTGCTGGTCGGGACTAGGTTCAGCGATAGGGCCAGGTCTTATGCGAGCAGGAAGGGCATAACGCTCCTCACGCCAGTTGACCTAGAGCTGTGAGAAGAAATCCTCGAGCCTCCCATCTCGCTCCAGCATGCCGAGCCAATCCACGATGCCGACCCGGCTGAGGCCCTCTTCGAGGGCCCTGAGGGCTTCCTCCACCACATCTCCGGGCGTCCTCCCGCTCGTGTCTATCTCGTAGACGAGGTCTGGCCCGTAGGCCTGGACGGCCTCCCACAGGCATACGTCGAGTATCTCGGCCTGGAGGTTCTCGTAGAGCTTCCGGCCCGTGTAGCCCCTGGACCTCAGGACCTCCATCAGCTCGTAGGGGTTCTTCCTGAGCACGAAGGCCCTCAGGACGGCTTCCCTCGGGACGACGTGCTGTGCGTAGTGCCCGACCACCACGAGGGGCTGGCGTGCAGAAGCCATCATGCCCGCCAGCCTGTTGGATAGTGCGTCCAGGTCCGCTATCAAGGAGCCCGTCTCCTCGTCCAAGCCCAGGTGGAGGCCTTCTCTCGCCACCAACTCCCCAAGTTCCACGAGGGTAGCCCCGAGCCTGCTGGCCAGGAGGCGCCCAACGGTCGATTTGCCCGTCCCCGGCGTGCCCGTTATGACGACGGCCTTGCCCACACCACCACCCTGTTCGTCAGCTTAAAAATCCGGGGATGCTCCTCAATAGGGGACCTCGGTTGGCGAAGAGGGGGTTCAGGGACAGGGACTTCCTCAGGACGCCCGAGGGCTTCTTGTTCTGCGTGGTGGGCTCCACTCACCCGCCCGACAAGGTCATGGCCTACCTGAAGTATGTCCCCAGGGCCGGGGCTGGCCCTTGGTCGAGGGGAGGGACGACCTTCTACAGGGCCCTTAGGGACTACACCATGGCTTCCCTGAGGGAGACCCTGGCCTTCCTCAGGGATTACCCGTTCTACCTGGCTTATTTTGAGGCCTTCGGGACCGAGATGAGCGCCGTCCCCGTCGACCGCATAGAAGAACACTACAAGCCTGAGGAGAGGCTGAGGGAGATAGCCAGCTCCAGCGTCCTGGACACCCTGGAGGAGAAGACCATAGGGCTGGCGGACCTCATATCCGACATAAGCGGCGTCAGCATGGCTAAGCTGGGCGTCACGGGCTCCATATTGCTCAAGATCCACGTCCCTGGGATATCTGACATAGATCTGGTGGTCTACGGCCTCAAGCCAAGCCTTAAGGTCAAGGAGGCCCTCTCAAGGGCCCTGGACGACAAGAGCGTTGAGGTCGAGAGGTTCAGCAGCCAGATGGTCCGCTCCTGGTGCGTGAGGAAGTCCAAGACGCACCCCCTCACGCCGGAGGAAGCGAGGGAGATAATGAGGAGGAAGTGGAACATAGGGCTCTACGAGGGGACTAGGTTCTCCGTCCACCCAGTCCTGACGGAGAAGGAGGCGGAGAAATACGGCTCGAGGATATACAGGCCCATGGGCAAGGCCACGGTGAAGGCAAGGGTTCTAGATGCCACTTGGTCCATATTCCTCCCGGCCATATACGAGGTAGAGGTGACGGCCTTCCTGGAGGGGCCCAAGATAAAGGGCATAAGGGAGATATGCTCCTACGAGGACCTGTATGCTGGCATAGCATCTGAGGGCGAGGAGGTCGTGGCCAAGGGGAAGGTGGAGGTGGTGGTGGACAAGAACGAGGGGGCCACCTACTACAGGCTCCTCATAGGCTCCCTGGGAGGGGGCGATGAGTTCGTCAAGCCCGTGGTAGGGCGCTGAAGGGCTACTTCAGCTTCACTATCGTCTGGGCGTGGCATAGGGGGCACATCCTAGGCTCCCTGGGGCCCTCGTGCTCCCACTCGTAACGGCACTTCAGGCAACGCCACCTCGCCACCTGCCCTCACCCGGCCACCCGGCAGCCCCCAAGTTATATAGCTCTTAGGCCTTCCGGCAGGCCTTATTTGACGGGCCCACGATTAGGCCCTGGGGCCGGGCATGGAGAACAAGTTCGACGCCCTGGTAATCGGGGCCGGGACGGCGGGCTGCATGGCTGCGAGGACCTTGGCCGAGGAGGGCTTCAAGGTGTGCCTCCTGGAGCTCAAGCCGAGGGAGAAGGTGGGCGAGAAGGTATGTGCAGACGCCGTAGGGAAGCACCACTTCGACAGGCTTGGGCTGGCCTACCCCAGGGGGGAGGAGCTCAAGGCCAAGGTGAGGGGCGTCAGGGTCTTCTCGCCCAGCACGGAGGTCAGCTACTTCGTGCCGGGGGAAGGCTTCATATTGAACAGGAGGGCCTTCGGCCAGAGGCTCCTCAGGGAGGCCCTGGATGCTGGGGCCGAGTTCTTTGACAACACGAAGGTCCTGGGGCCCTTGATCAAGGACGGCTTCGTGGTGGGCGTGGAGGCCAGGGACCTGAGGACGGGCTCGAAGGTGGAGTTCTACGGGGACGTGGTCATAGATGCCAGCGGCTTCCTGGCCGTGGTGAGGCAGGGCCTCCCGCCCGAGGCCGGAATACCGGCCAAGATAGACCCACGTGATTACTGCGTGGGCTACAGGGAGGTCAGGGAGGTCCCCGAGGGGCCCTGGGAGCCGGACGTGTGCAACATATACCTGAGCTCCGAGCTGGCGCCCGGCGGTTACGCCTGGGTCTTCCCGGCCGGGGAAGGGAAGTTCAACGTGGGGCTCGGCGTCCAGGCCGTAGAAGGCCATCCTAACCCAAGGGCCCTCCTATACGGGAAGATACTGACCTGGCCTTACTTCAAGGGCTCAAAGGTCGTGGAGGCCGGGGGATGGTTCGTGCCGACGAGGAGGCCCCTGGAGAACATGGCCTGGAACGGCCTCCTCCTGGCCGGAGATGCTGCTTGCCACGCCAACCCCCTCCACGGAGGGGGCATAGGCCAATCCCTGCTCGGGGGCTCCCTGGCTGGCGAAGTGGCTTCTGATGCCCTTGAGAAGGGCGATACGAGCCTTGAGGCCCTCTGGGCCTACAACGTGCAGTTCATGAAGCTCATGGGCGCCAGGAACGCAGAGCTAGACGTGTTCCGCATGTTCCTCCAGAACTTGACGGACGACGAGATAGAGTATGGCATGAGGAAGAGGCTCGTCGCCGAGCGTGAACTCGTCATGGTATCTGAGGGCAAGAGCATAAGCGTCGGGAAGCTCGGCAAGTTGGCCAGGGCCCTTAGGGGCCTCACCAGGCCCGGCTTCCTGAGGAGGCTGGCCCGAGTCCTAGACCTGATGAAGGCCGTCAGAGCGCATTATGAAGCCTACCCGCAGGACCCATCTGGATTCGGGGCCTGGCTACAGCGGGCTCGGGCATTATTCGAGCAGGCCCGGAGATTATGAGGCCGGGTGGTTGACGAGGAGTTCACGGCCCTCTCCAGCCTCTCCAGCGATACACCTCCCCCACGCTTGTTCCTGATGGCCAGCTCACGTTTGATGCGGAAGGCCAGCTCGAGCTCCTTCTTACTCGGAGGAATGGGCTTACGGAGCCTCCTCATGTGCCACCGCCTCCTGCCTATCTCAAGCGCCAGCTCAAGCGTCAACTCAGCCAGGTGACGTTTGGCCTGGAGGAAGGGCAGCACCCTCGAGAGCAGAGCTATCACATCGGGCAGGTTGGCAACGAACACCTCGATTGTTGTTCCTCCCTTCTTCAGGCTGAGATCGAACTTCACCTTCCACTTCGTCAGCAGGCCAGCTATCTTATACGCTATCTCGGGCCAAGTGGTGCTTGAGACGGCAACCCGTGGGTATATGTAGATCCGGCCCCTGTGCTCGTTCACCTGGACGGTTATCGAGCCATCAGCATCTATTATGCCAGCAAGCCAAGCAGCATCGATTACGTCATAAATGTCGTCAGGGACCCGGTAAATGGGCATCTTACGCCGGCCCATTCGACCAGATCACCTCCTCTCGAGCCTGCGGACAGCCTCCCAGGCCTCCTGAATCAGGGCCCGGACCGCCTCCGGGTCCTTCCTGGCCAAGATCTTCACGGCCTCGGCCAGGTCGAGCTGCCCGCCCATCCTGCTTCACCGCCTCAGAATAGGGCAGTGGCCTACTTAAAGCCTGGCATTACCCGTCAGGCCGTCCGGTGATAGGAACTCAGGTAGGGGGTCTAGGTCCTAGAGCTCCTGGCCGTGAGCTCAATTTCGGCTGCCTCTCCCTGGGCAAGGGAGCCAGCTGGCCAGGCTGGTGCGAGGGGCTTAAGTGGCTGGCTGGCTCACCTTGAGCCGGAGGCGATCGGTGTGCCGGTGCCCAAATTCCTCAGCACGAGCGAGCGGAGGCTGCTGGGCATCCTGAGGTCCAAGGGAGCGGGCGTGGTCCAAGAGAGGGCACTCGACCTCTTCGGGAGGCTCCTGGACGCCGTGGCGGTGGCCGTGGCCGAGGAGGCCGTGAGGCTGGCGAGGGAAGCCGGACGGGTGAAGGTCCTAGAGAGGGATGTGGCCGAGGCCGTGAGGCTCCTGGGCCTTGAGAGGTTCCTAGAGGCCGAGGAGAGATGATGACCAGGGCCGAGGATGCCGGGATCCTGGTCAAGTGCGCTATGAGGATCCTCGAGGTGGTCAAGGAAGACCTCGAATACCTTGCTCGTGATGTCAAGGTCATCCTATCCTTCCTGGAGGAGCTGAGGAAGAAGCTCTAGGCCGAGGAGGGCGCTCGGGCATGAGGGCCAGGGAGCTCCAGGGAGGGACGTGAGCATGGGGGGCATCAGCTTCTACACGGCAAGGATCAAGATTAAAGATGCCGAGGGCGCATTACGAAGCCTACCCGCAGGACCCATCTGGGTTCGGGGCCTGGAAGAAAAAAGCCGATGAACTCTTCTCGGCCGCCAGGCTCCTCTAGGCCATCACTCCTTGACCGTGATGGCTTCTTCTGGGCACTGTGCGACGCAGGCCTCGCAGAGCAGGCATTCCTCCGGCTTGACGGGGACGGACTTGGGCGGGTCGCCCTGGAGCTCGAAGACGCCCACGGGGCAGACCTCGACGCAGGTCCCGCAGCCCGTGCACTTCTCATGGTCAACTATGACCTCCGGCATCCTCCAGCACCCCTACACCACCGGCACCATCCAGCATTTAAGTATGATGGCTCAAGACACCAGCTCCTTCAGCCTGAGCAAGGCCTCCCTTATGGCCATCCTGGCCCTGTCCTCACGCCTCCTATACTCACGCAGCAGCCTCCTGTATGCCTCCGAGCCTATCTCCTTCCTCCTGTATCTGACCTCTAGGGACCTCATGTCCCTCTCCACGCTGTCCAGCTCGCTCTCGGCGACCTCAAGGTCCCTGATGAGCTCGGACACCAGGCCCCCTACTTCCCTCAGCTCTGGCATCAGGGCCGATATCTCCTTGTCCAGCTTGGCCAGCTCGTCCCCTATGGCCTTGGACCTGGCCTTGAACTTCCTCCTAGATATCTTCCTCTCCCTCAGGGCTTCCCTCAGGGCGGACAGCTCGTTCCTGAGCCTCATCCTCCTCTCGTAGGCTTCCACGAACCTGAGGACCTTATCCGCCGGTATCGGGACGGCCGGGAGGGCTGGCCCAGCCGGTCCCACGGCCTTTATGATGAAGCAGGCCACCAGGCCGGCTATGCTGGCCCAGAGGGTAGGCCAGAAGGAAGGCCAGAAGGGCGAGTAGGAGAACTCGACCTTGATGCGTTGGCCGTGGCCCGGGACCACCGGGCCCAGGATGAAGCCCACCTCTTGGCGCAGGAAGCTCTTGCCCAGCTCGTCTGGCCGGGGGCTTGAGGTCTTGAGCGAGGCCCCCAGGGGCAACACGATCCTGAGGGACATCTTGTCCACGGTCCAGCAGAGGCCATCAGAGGACCTCAGGGCCAGCACGAAATCGGATATGCCCTTCTTCTCCGTCCAGCTCGACCAGGGGAGCACGTAGGACACGGTCAGGGAGAGGTTCTGGCCCTTGCCCAAGCTGCTCCTGAGGCTGACCGTGACCTCCTTGTGGGACTTCTTCTCCTTCGCCCTGACCTTCAGGTCACCGATGGGGTCACGGGCCGATATGTGCCTCGCTTCCTTGGGCAACACGAGCTTTATCTTCTCCATGCTAGGGCCAGCCCTGTTGACCAGCTCGTATCGGTCGGATACCCTTATGCCCACCAACGGGTCGAGTTCCACGGTCCTCTCGGCGAACGGACAATCAAGCAAGAACATGGGCTCCGGTATCCTGAACTTTATGGTGGCTACCTCGCTCGTGAGCTCCGTTATGTTGGCCTTTGAGTAGTAGACCAGCTTGTTGTCTTCCTTCTCGAGGCCCCCGGGCTCCAGGGCGCTTATTAGGGCCCCACGGGGCAGCCTGAACTTGAACGACATATTGGATATGAAGAAGGAAGTGCAGGGATACATGGGCACCTGGACCTCATACCTGTCGGCCGACAGGTAGGACAGCGGCCCCCTGAGGACGGCTTCAACGGTCAAGGTGGCCGTCTGGTTCTCCTCGAGCTCCAGGGGCCCCGTGAGGTTGAGGACGAAGCCCCTGAAGCCCAGATCGCCCATCCTGATCTCCTTCTCCCACGGCTCGGCCAGCTCGGTCCCGTTAACCGACAAGAACAAGAACTTGAGCCCTACCTCCTCTCCCCAGGAGAGGGGCACGCCGTATAAGAAGCGGTCGAGCACCGCCTTGCCCGTGGCGTTGAGCGTTATCCTGTCTTCCACGATGAGCAAGCCGTAATCGATGTGTGCTTCCCTCTCGACCACGGCCGTGAGGTTAGCGTGCCTGAGCGGGAAGCTCCAACCCTCCTGGCCCGCGGCGGGGAACTCGGCCCGGGGTTGGCCGTGCTGGACGGCCATCGACATCTGGCTGGTCGGGAGAACCAGGGCCTGGAGGAACAACAGGACGGCGAGCAACGCCAGGGCTGCCCTCACGTCCATCCCCTTTCACACGCCCCTGTGCCCCCGCTTTATTAATGCTGTCCGAGGCCGGGGTGCTCTAGGTCGAGGTATCTGATGGCCTTCTTGGCCCTCTCCCGCCCCAGCACGGCCATGAGGTCCCAGAAGTCCCTTATGGCCTTCCCGGACTCCCTCAGGGCCAATATCTTCCTAGCGGCCGACGGGCCTATGCCCGGGACCCTGACGAGCTCCCAGAAATCGGCCGTGTTGGGGTCGACCGGGAACCTATCTGCCTGAAGCTCGGCCAGGGCCACCTTCGGATCCTTATCCGGCAGCCTGCCGTCCTGAACGAGCTCGGCCAGCTCCCAAGCCCTTATGCCGTAGTCCCTGAGGAGGAAGGAGGCTTGGTAGAGCCTTAGGACCCTATTCCTGGGGCAGGGAGGCCTGTCCTCCAGGGGCGTCCCTTTGACGGGCTCGAAGGGGCTGAAGTAGACACGCCTGAGGCCCAGCCTTCTGAACAACCAATCCGCCATGTAGATGAAATCGAGGTCATCGTCTTCCAAGGCCCCGACCACCATCTGAGTGTCCAGGCCAGCCCTGCAGGCGCCATAGGGCCTTGATTTGGCCTCGGGGGCCAGGGACCTGGCTTCTTCGGCAGCCCACTCCAGCCTCTTCAAGATGTCCGTCCTGAAGGAGCCCTTATCCGGGCACATCTGATCGAACAAGCTTTCCTCCGGCGCCTCGAGGTTGACGCCCACCCTGTCCGCCAGCTCGACGGCCTCCCTGATGAGGTGCCTGCTCGTCCCGGGCATGAGCCTGAGGTGGATGTAGCCCGTGAAGCCCATGGACCTTAGGGCCCTTACGGCCTCGAGCTCTAATTCGACGGACGAATCTGGGTCCCTGGGTATGGAGGAGCTCAGGAAAACGCCTTCTATGGCCCCCTCACGCCACAGCTTGACCGCTACCCTGGCCAGCTTGTCCGGCCTCCAGGCCCTCTTCTCCCTGGCCGAGAGACACCTGAGGGGGCAGTATAGGCATTCGTTCCGGCATGAATTGGTCATCAAGGTCTTCAGGAGCCTCACCTTGCGGCCCCCAGCCGAGGCCTCGTAGAGGGGCACGTAGCAGCGGTCCCACCTGGAGGCCAAGACGAGCACCTTCCACTTGTGGCCCAGGGGCAATACGATCGCCCCGCCTTACCGTTGTGGCATCGTCAAAGCCATAGGCCCTCTTAAGCTCCTCCGGGCCAGAGCTGAGGTTCAACGCTTGTCCTCAGCCCTTCCTCGCCCGAGAAACGCCAGAGACCCCTGCCCGGCTTAACGGGCTCTATGCCAAGGGCATCTATGAGCTTATCGCTCAATAATACCTCGTCCTCCCCCTCCACGGAAACGGCCTTAGCCCTGACCCAGGCCGAACTCCTATCGGCAGCTACTACACGGACTTGGACATAGCCCAGTATCCTGGCCTCAACCCTGGTCCCCACCGTCGCATATTCCTCGCTAGCTCCAGCCCTCAGGCCTAGCCTACTGGCGAGGGAAGGCGGGATATGTATCTCGGGTTCCTCTGCTTCATAGCCGCTGTTCAAGAGGGCAGCCGTGGTGACCGTTTCTTCACCGACTCTTATCTCCACCTTCACCCTTATGCCCAAGGTCGGCCCTCCTAACGGGCTTCAGCTTCCCGAACCTCTTGAGAGGCCTCCCGGGCTCGTAGTCAACCGGCCTTAACTTCCCGAACCTCCTCAAAACGCACCCTGGGATAAGAACCAGCCGGGGGCTATTAAGGTTGGCGTCGGCCATGCTCCTTGGAGCTGAGCTAGCGAGCCGCCTCCCTCAGGCGTGATCGGGAAATCAGGGCGTCAAAAAAAGCGATGGGTTTCCTATCTCCTCTTCCCGAGGAAGAAGCCTGCGGCAGCACCGGCCACCAAGAGCGGTATCCCAGCGGCCGTGGCAGCCCCGGCCTTCGACCTGGCTACGTTCTTCGTGATCACCTCGACCGATGACTCGGCCTTGTTGCCTGCCTTGTCCACCACCACGAGCTTCAGGACGTGGGTGCCATCGCCGTGCCTGGTGGTGTCCCACCTGTAGGTGTGGGCGCCCGGCTCCGTCCACTTGGCCACCAAGGCGCCATCTATGTAGAGCTCCATGTGGTCGAAGTTCGTGTCGTTCCCGAAGACCTCAACTGCCACCTCGCCCGTCAGGCTCGAGCCAGCCTTTGGCGCCCTTATCTTAGCGGTCGGGAGCGTGTTGTCCACCACCACGGACAGCTTGACGTCACGTTCGTTCCCGGCCTTGTCCACGGCCTTGAGCTCTAGGACATGGGGCCCGTCGGGCAGGGAAGTCGTGTTGAACGTGTATGAGTGTATGCCAGCCGTGGTCCAGCTGGCCAGCGGGGAGCCATCCACATACAGCTCGAGGCGGTCGAGGTTGTCGTCGAAGCCGTAGGCCAGGACCTCCACGGAGCCGGATAGGTAGCCGTCGGTTGGCCTTATGAAGCCAGCATCTGGGGGCGTGTTGTCCACCACGATGAAGACGGCCAGGACGGCCTCGTTCCCAGCTTCGTCTAGGGCCCTGAAGGCCAACAGGTGCCTACCGTCCGCCAGGGCCGTGGTGTCGAGCGTGTAGGAGTGCTGGCCGGGCTCCGTCCAGCTGGCTAAGAGGGACCCGTCGAGGTATAGTTCTGCGGCCCGTAGGGCGTGCTCGTCCGTGGCGTTCACGATGACCGTGATGGTCCCGCCCACGTAGGAGCCGTTGGCTGGCGATATGACCTCGGCCGAAGGGGGCGTGTTGTCCACGTATATGGTCAAGGAGGCTGTCCCCACGTCGCCGTCCTCGTCCACCACGATGGCCGTCAGGACGTAGTATCCCGTTGGGTCGCCCGGCCCGGGCGTGAAGGTGGCCACGAAGGTGCCCGTGCTAGCATCGTATTCCATGGGTATGCTGACCGTCGTCCCGTCCGGGTAGGTAACGTTCAGCACGGCCTCGAGGGCGCCTGTGGAGGTCTCGAAATCGTGCGCCCTCACCAAGGCCCTGACGGGCACCCCTCCCCTGGCGAGGGTCGTGCTGACGGTCAACCTCACCCTGGGCGCCAAAGTGTGGGCCTCGGGCATGGACCAGGAGGGCTTGTATACCTTGAGCTCTGGATCGCCGTAGAATATGAAGCCGTTGGACGCCGAGTAGAACCACCACCAGAAGCTCTCGTCCGTGGGCGGGTAGCCAGCCACCACGCCCTGCCACTCGTAGTAGCCCGTCTTGTTCAGCGAGTAGACGCCCCCGCTGCACCTGTGGAGGCCACGGAGGTAGGCCTCGCCGTAGCTCACGTCCTCCGTCAGGGCCAGGATGGTCGAATACTGACCCCAGGCAGAGCCAGCCTCGGCCGTCGTTATGACCATGGAGCCCACGACGGCTGCTGCACCGTGGAGCATGAGTATGTAGGGGAGCATGGAGCCTCCTGCCTCGCAGGCCGTTATCCACATGCAGGCCGAATGGACGTTGGCCAGGTAAAGGTCAAACTCGAGGCCGGAGAAGAAGTAGAGCCAGTAGAACGGGTTGACGAAGTGGTCAGGCGTGAACTCCGTGGCCCGCCAGTCGTGCGTGTCCGGGTTGTCCGGACTGCCGCCGAACTCGAAAGCCCTCCAAGGTTCTTCCCCGAGCCCGGCCGCCAGGTAATCGAAGAAGCCCAGCATGCCCCAGCTGCTCCACGGGTTTATGCTCGTCCAAGGCCAGTTGGCCCCGTGGTCCGAGTAATACCAGAAGGCCACGCCCTCGTTGAGCTCCTCGCAGACCGTGTAGGGCCAGGTGTGGTTGACAACCGTGAAGCCCATCTCGGTCGCATTCCCGGGTATCCACTCGCTCTCGTTGCATGTGTAGTTCTGCCTGGGCAAAACGGCCGGGTAGACGGTGTCCAAGAGGACCCACGGGTATCCGTAGGCGTAGGCCACGAAGGTCCCCATGACACGGTCCCGGCCTGGGTTGGCGAACACCAGGGCCCTGTATAACATGGAGCGGGCCAACATGGCAGCGCTCTCTCCCGGCTCGTAGCCAGGTATGCGGCCCTCGAGGGCCCTGCCCTCTATGACCCTGTCGAACCACACGCCCAGGTAGTAGGGCGGCAGGACGGTGATGAGCGTCACGGGCTCGACGGGCCCTCCATAAGGATACTCCCACTCGTAGGGCGGGACCTCAACGCCCAGCCCTTCGAGCCAGTTGAAGAAGGCACAGGACACGTTATACATGTATTCGAGGGCTCCCCCGTGCCCGGGCGGCGTGAACAAGAAGGCATACCAGGGCGCACCGTAGGGATCGCCGAATACGTCGTGCCTCCAGTAGGCCATCCACTGGTTCTCGACCTGGAATGCGTAGAAGACATCGGACCCACCGTAGGAGAAGAGGACCACGGGAGCACCATGGTATGCGCCAGCCAGGGAAGCCGGGCCCAGGAACTCTAGGTCCGTTAGGACCACGTCCGATTGGTTGCTTAAGCTCCTTATGAACGAGACCACCTCGGGCATGGAGGATAAGTGCCTCACTTCCCCGGTTAGGCCCTCAAGGGCCGAGATCACGCCAGCCGTGGTCCTGTTGCCCGGGTCGACCAAGATGAGTTCTCTGGCGCCCAGGCACCTGAGGGCCTCCTGGACGGCCCTCGGGACCGTCTCGTTCCCCACGAGCAGGAGCGGGGCGTTCAATAGGGATGCTATGACGGCCCCGTTGGCCGCCCCCTCGGCGTAGTCCAACAGGTCATCTGGATACGTGGCGAGCACCACCTGGCCTTCGTAGCTGGCCGTCTGGGCCGAGCCGCCCCACCTGGATACTATAACGGTCCAGTTGCCCACCTCCGGGTGGGCCACCATGACCTCCGCACGCCCGGGCGAGGGCATGCCCATCCTCTCGCACAGGTAGGCCGATTCGTCCCAGGCCATTAGGCGGCCTTCTGGATCAACGAGGTATAGGGTGAAGTAATCGCTGGTGTTGAACGTTATCGAGGCGTATAACACGCTATCTGGGTCCTTCACCTCCACGGTGTAGAAGTCCCCTGGGATGCCCCACACGGTAAGGCAGTATTCGGTCGGCTGGGGGACGTCATAGCCGCTTACCAAGACGTAGAAGGTGGAGTTAGGTAGGACGTTCGGGTAGTAGCCCCTCTCGGGCTTGTAGTAAGTGGCCATCCAGCAGAGCGGCCAGCCTCCCAGGCCATCGAAGAGCACCACGGTCCCCGAGAAGGGCCATGAATCAGCTGGCTCCGGGTTGAGGACGTAGGCATCTAGATCTGAGGCCGTTTGGTTCCAATCCAGGATTATCCTGAACGCCCCCACGGTTTCGTCGGCCGAGAAGGAGGCCAGCTGGACCTCACCATCCCCTATCGGGGAAGTGATGTTGAGCACCAAGGTCCAGGTCCCCAGCTCGCCCGAGAACTCCTCGTAGTAGGCCACGGGGCCAGCGGACGAGTTGAAGCAGGCCAGGACGGCCACGTCCGAGAAGGACCAGATTTCCTCGGCCAACATGGCCGAGAGCTCGTAGGGATCCGGGCTGACGAAGGCCTCGAAGCTATCGGGCTGGACGCCATAGTAGTAGCTCAGGTAGTCTTGCCAGGCCGAGAGGTCGGGCGAGTAGCTGGGGCCCACGTAGACTACCTTCTCGACCCCGCCGAAGTAGCCCAGATACGCCATCCAGTCGTCCACCAGGTAGGCGTTGTAGGACGAGAAGTCCTCGTATATGATGGGGGCAGCGTGGAGGAGCCCTTCCGACCAGAATGCGAAGGCTGGCACGGCCGCCAGGTAGGACAGCGTATCGCCTGCCAGGACCAAGGTCCTGAGGGGGACGATGTCGTCCGAGGGCGGGGTCAGCTGGCCCTGGGAGACCACCGGGCTCGGCGCCATCAGCCAGCCCTCAGGGTGCCAGGGGCCTGAGGCCAGGGCGGGAGGCCAGAAGCCGCCTGAGCGGGCTACTGAGGAGCTGGAGAAGGCCTTGACGTGAGGGCCTGTCGGTGGGGAGCTGGCTTGAGCTACCGGCGTGCCCGCTGGCACGAGGGCGATGAGCAAGAGCGTGAGGACCGCCAAGCTCAACGGGCGCAAGACCCTTCTCATAGCGATCTCCCTTCTCTAACTGAGAAGAGGCAATTTAAGGCTTGCGGGAAGCCGTCTTTTTAGATAGGTATCTCCACGTGCAAGGCCCATAGGACCAGCTTCTTGAGCAAGGTGAGTTCTTCCTCGTCCATGTCGGCCAGGCGCCTCCCGAAGGCTGCCACCCTGGCATCCCCGAGCTCGTTTAGGACTACTGCGAACATATCTTCACGGCCGTTGACGAAGCCGAAGCTCACGCCCGTGGTCAAGTTGCCCAAGGGCGATACGGGGCCGTTGGATACGTGGGGCAAGGCCACGTGGGACGTTATGTAGCCCTCCCTCACGTATGTGACGTTCACGTATTCCTCGCTGAGTTCATCTGCTCAAGAGGCCCCAAACAGGAGCTCGAAGGCCGTGGCGCTCTGGCAGTATATCATGTAGGCCGTCCAGGCCGTCACCAACAGGCTCTTACCCATCCCCACGAACCTGACGAGCTTCTCCACGTCTTCCTCGTCCATCACATACCAGGAATTTATCACGAGGAGGCCGTAGTGGACGAGGCGGTCCAGGGAGGACAGGTGCTCCCTGTGGCCGCTTAGCAGCTCGAAGTCGAGGCCCAGCTCCTCCAACAAGTTGGCCATCAAACCTGCCTCGAGGCCGGCCTGAGCCACCTTGACTTTCCTCAGGCTAGACAATATGGCGTATAGGGACCTGCGCTCCGCTTCTGACCTGAGCCTTAGGTAATAGATGTCCTTCCCGGGAACCTTCTCCAAGAGGGCCTTCTCCACATCGCTTACGTCATACGTGAGGGCCAGCAGGACTGTGGTGAAGTCCTCCAGGTGCTCGAGGACCCCATCTTCCACGAGCCTCTTGTTCACGGAATACCGGTCGTCGTGGTCAGTCCTGATGTGCCCGCCCAACAGGTCGGATAGGTTCCCGAAGAATACGTAGACGTTCCTCCTCGGGCTCTCCAGGATGCCCTGGGACCAGAAGAGCACGTCCCTCTTGTCGTGCGATACGCATATCACGGCGTTCATGGGGAAGGCCTCCCTTATCCAGAAGAGCTCGTCAAGTTCCTCCCTGGTCAGATAGGGGCCCAAGCAGTGCTCTTGCCAGCGGACAGCCTGGAAGAAGGAAAGCACCAAGAGAACGCAAATAGACAGGGGAACGGCCCACCAGCCCCACTCCCGGAGGCGGGGCCCATGGGCGCCGAGGCTTCTTAATTTGGACCAGATATCCTCCGGGCGGAACAAGAGGAAGTGGAAGAGGGAAGCCGAGGCCATGGGGAACGGGACGAGTATGGAGAACCTGAAGAAGCTACCCATGGCGTATGTATTCTTTATGTATGTGAGAAAGAAGGGCATCCCAAGCAGGGCCCGTGACGAACA
>CAZVRS010000002.1:0-5839 GCA_964630115.1 uncultured Candidatus Bathyarchaeia archaeon
AGGGGCTTTGAGCCGCCGTGCGTCACCCAGAAGCATTCTTCCTCAAAGCCCCTTATGTGCTCTGCCTCCTTGGCCAGCATGTCCTCGGGTATCAAGGTCGGGAAGAGCACTTCCTCGTGGCCCGTGCTGTCCAAGAGCTCCCTCATTATGTCCAGTATGAGCTTCCTCAGCTTGAACCCATAGGGCCTCCATACGCCGCAGCCCTTGACAGGATACCTGTAGTCCATTATGTCCGCTTCCGTCAACATGCGCCTATACCACTCGCCAAAACGGCTCGACCATTCTTCCCTGCTCACGCCCGTCCTGGCAATAAGGACCACCTTAGGGACGGCCCCGAGGGCGTCCTTAAAAAGGTTCCCGGTCGGGGGGAGCTCGCCTGAGCCTGCGGGTGGCGATCGAGAAGAAGGCCGACATCAGGACCGCCAGCAGGGGCAGGGGCCGTAAGGAGGGCCAGAAGAGCGGCATTAAGAAGGCCGGGAGGGCTAGGGCCAAGATCGCACGTGGTTCACCTGTAGCTCGTCTGGAACCTGGCCCTGGCACCACGGCCACCGTATTTCTTGGGCTCCTTCCTCCTCGGGTCGCCTGCGAGCATGGTGCGGTCGTATTCTATGAACTTCTCCCTTATGGTCTCGTCGCCCGTCCAGAGGTAGAGGCCCCTTGCTATGGCTATCCTGGCTGCCTCAGCCTGGCCCATGAAGCCACCGCCCTTGACCGTCACGTCTATGTCCAACTGGCCCCAGACCTCCTTCCCGACCAAGAGGAGGGGCTCCATCATCTTCCATCGGGCCGACTCGGGCATCCATATCTCGAGCGGGACGCCGTTTATGCGTATGCGTCCCTTGCCAGGCCTTATGACCGCCCTCGCTATGGCCGTCTTACGCTTCCCGCTCGTCAGTATTATCCTGCGCTTCACGGGCATTCCCGCCACGCCCCAGCGAGCTTGACGAGAAGGGCACGGGCCTGCTTATATGTGCTTCTGCCCCCACGCCTCAGGACGGGTTCCAGCCTATTTCCTTCGCCAGCTCCCCGACCGTTATGTAAGGGCACTTCAGCTTGTCCGCCCTCGCCTCAGGTATGGTTTGGGCCTGAACGCCCTTCAGCTCGTCCGGGACGCCTATGAAGACCTTGAGGCGCTTGAGGGCCTTCTTGCCCTTCTCCTTGTAGCGTGGCAGCATGCCCCTTATCGTCCGCCAGACGATGCGGTCCGGCCTCCTGGGCCAATACGGGCCCTTCCTGTAGTGGCCTATCTGGAGCCTCTCCTTGTATCGCCTCACCACGGCCTTCTTCTTGCCGGATATGACGGCCTTCTCGGCGTTGATGATGGCTATGTGCTCCCCCATGAGCAGCCTCTTGGCCACCACGCTGGCCATGCGGCCCAGTATGAGGCCCGTGGCATCTATGACCGTCCAGCCCTCCAGGCCCTCGGCTCCCGGACCCGACATGGCCCATCACTCCATTATCTTCACTCCCGAGCCCCTGGGGTTCTGCTCCACCAGCTCCCTTATGCTCATGCACTTCCCGCCAGCGGCCTCGATCTTCCTCCTGGCGCTGGCCGAGAAGGCGAAGGCGGCCACCTTGACCGGGTGGTCGATCATGCCAGCACCGAGCACCTTGCCCGGCACGACCACCACGTCCCCGGGCTTCGTGTAGCGGTTTATCTTGCTCACGTTCACTTCAGCCCTGCGGCTCCTCGGCCTCTCGAGCCTCTCGGCTACATCACGCCATATCTTGGCGCCTACCTCGCCATACTTGCGCCTTAAGAACCTTATGAGCTCCTTTAGCTCTGGGTTCTGTATCTCACGCCTCACCTGCCACCACCTCCTTCAGCTTTTCCTCGAACTCGTCCAGCTTCCGGTCCAGGACCTTGGTGGCCTGCTCCAATATGACCTCGGGCGGGAGGACGCCCGTGGATTCAACATACATGACGAAGGATCCTTCCTCCCAGGACACGTCTATGGCCGGTGGGTCAAGGGGGCATACGTCAACGCAATCCCTGCAGAGCGTGCAGGTTATCACGTTCTTCACCCTCATGGCGTTGCCCGTCCTATCCAATATCCTCCTGGGGCATATCTCCATGCACTTTCCGCAGAGAGTGCACCTCGCCACGTCAACCCTTATCACGGGGAGATACTTGTGCGTGGCAGCTGAGACCGGCTGCCACCTGGCGTGCTGGCTCCCGGTCCCGAGCCTTGCGGTCGCTATCAGGTATATCCTCTGGCCCGGTGCGAGCTTCACTATCGGCATGTTTGGGTATAAGGGCACCACGTCCGGGCTATCCGACTTCAGGTCGCCGGAGTAGACCGTTATGGTCTCTTCCTTGGCCTCGGCCGACAGCTCGAACCTGACCACTTTGTCCGGTTCTTCCTCCAGAATCGACGGGTCCATCTTCAGCGGTATGAGGCCTATCCTGTGGGCCAGAACCTCGTCATCTAGGACGGAGCTGTTCTCCAAGATGCCCACTTCTTCTATGGCCATGCAGGGCACCTCGGCTATCATTATCCTCCTGAGTGCGTTGACGAAGGCCACATCTGCCCCCCTGACCAGCAGGCGCAGCGTCTCGTCCGTCAGCTCCAGCACTTCTACCTCCATGGCTTTCGGCACAGCACTGGCCGGGGACATAAAAGCCTTAGCCGTGTGCTGGGCCCGAGCGGTGAGGCCGGGAAGGGCTAATCTAAAACGCACCCGTGCGTAATCCAGGGCGGTGGAGGATTTGGGTGAGGTAGTCCTAAGGAAGGAAGCAGTTGAAGCCTACCTCTCGGGCCTCTTCGGCCGTGAGGTAAAGGTCCTGGGAGTCGGGGAGCTCGGGGGCGAGGTAAAGCCCTTTGAGGACGTCAAGGGCTTCGGCTACGGCAAGCCCTTCGTGATAGAATTCGAGGTCGGTGGCGAGAGGAAGCAGGCCGTCCTATCGACCGTGAGACCCGGGCAGTTCGGCCACGAGTACAGGTCCGATAGGGCTGCCATACTGCTCTGGCAGTATGAGGCCTTCAACAAGCTCCCCAGGCACGTGAGGGCCCTCGACGTGGGGGCCTTCACGAAGGACGGTCGATTGAAGTCCCTCAGGGATTGCGGGGAGTTCTTCCTCCTGACCGAGAAGGCAGAAGGGGTCCTCTACCACGTGGACCTAGATAGGATATTGGCCGAGCTCGAGCTGACCGATTTGGACAGGCGCAGGTGCCTGGCCCTGGCCGATTACCTGGCCGAGATACACGCCGTCAAGCGTGATGAACCGGGCCTCTACGTAAGGCGCATCAGGGACCTCGTCGGGCACGGGGAGTGCATCATGGGCCTCATAGACAGCTACCCGCCCGGCCTGGATTACGCACCTGAGGCCCTCCTGAAGGAGATAGAGCACGCCTGCGTGGAATGGCGCTGGAGGCTGAAGAAGAAGACGCACAGGCTAAGCCAGGTGCACGGCGACTTCCACCCCTGGAACGTGATGTTCAAGCCCGGGACCACGGAATTCACGCTCCTCGACAGGAGCCGGGGCGATTGGGGAGAGCCAGCCGACGACGTGACGTCCATGACGGTCAACTACATCTTCTACGCCCTCAGGGTCTACGGCCGCCTTGAAGGGCCTTTTGAAGAGCTCTTCAGGTCCTTCTGGGACCGCTATTTGGCTAGGACGGGCGATGAGGAAATCCTCGAGGTCGTCCAGCCCTTCTACGCCTGGAGGTGCCTCGTCATAGCGAGCCCAATATGGTATCCCACCCTGGCCAAGGAGGTCCGTGTGAAGCTCTTCAACTTCGTGAAGAACGTCCTCAAGACGGATGTCTTTGACCTGGGGGCCGTGAACGACTACTTAGAAGGTTGAGGGGCCATCAGGCTGGAGCCCACGAGCAGGCCCGAGGACATGAGCGTCAGTATCTTTAGGACCGTGATGACGAACATGGCCAACGGGGCGTGGATCACGAACGGGTGAATGAGGACGAACGTCACGGCCAAGGCCATGAGGACCGAGCCCCAGGCCAGCCTTCTCCGCCTCCGATCGGCCCGAGGGCCAGCGGGCAATAGGCCCGTCCTAACGGCCCTGAGGAGGCTGAGGCAGCCCACGTAGCCAGCGATCACCATGAGGGCGACCGATGAAGCCAGGAGGGCCGTGGAGAGCGTTAGGGTGCAGAACACGGGTAGGAGCCTGACGCCGGCCCCCGCAAAGGCCAGGACGGCCGTGGCTGCCGGGAAACACAGGAGGGCCTTGTCTAGGGACCCGAGGCCCTCCCTACGGGCCAAGTTGACGTATAAGCGCAAGGTGGTGAAGAAGGCCGTTGCCAGGGTGATGCTTAGGGCCGTGGAGAGCACTTCAAAAGCGTAAGCTGACCAGAGAGAGGGCGCTACATCCGTGGCCACGTGGCCCAGGGTGTGCATGAGGTCCCCGATGCCTATCAGGAGGAAGCCCAATCCGAGGACACGGAGCGCCCTGTCGCCTCTGGCCCTGGCCATGAGGGAAGCCGCCGTGCCGATGCCGATCATGGTGGCCTCATACACGATGCCTAAGCTATACATGATCAGCCTTAGGCCGAGGGGCATCTCGGGCACGCTCGATCACCTCTGCCGGGTGAGGCGCTATTCTCTTTAAATCTGCGCCATCAGATCATTCCGGGAGCTGGGGCATGCCAGAGCGCCAGGAGAAGGGCTGGGCCATCTGGATAACGGGCCTCCCTTCCAGCGGGAAATCCACCATAGCCCGTGGCCTGGCCGAGAAGCTGTCCCGCATGGGCATTAGGGTCCAGGTGCTCGAGTCGGACGAGCTCAGGCGTGTCCTGACGCCTAAGCCTACTTACTCGGAAGAAGAACGCAATTGGTTCTACGGCGTGATGGCCTGGATAGGATGGCTTTTAGTGAAGAACGGCGTGAACGTGATATTTGATGCTACGGCCAACAGGCGACGTTACAGGGAGAGGGCCCGGGAGCTCATAGGGCCCGACAGGTTCATGGAGGTCTACGTGAGGTGCCCGCTGGAGGTATGCATGGAGAGGGACCGCAAGGGCATTTACAAGCTGGCCTTAGAGGGCAAGGCCAAGACAGTCCCGGGCCTCCAGGCCCCCTACGAGGAGCCCTTAAGCCCGGACGTGGTGGTGGACACGAGCGTCATGGCTCCCGAGGAATGCGTTGAAACGGTCCTTAAGGCCCTGGTGGAGCGCTTCAAGCTGGTCTAGAGCCCTTTGGTCCACTTCTCCAACACTTTCTTCGCTTCCTCGCCCCTCCCCTCGGCTATGTATATCAGTGCCGTCGCCAGGTCCTTGACCCAGGGGCTGGCTTTGGCCGTTATGGTCATGTCCACCGGGACGGCCAGCCGGCGGTAGTCGAGCCAGCCTATGATGATGGCTGCCGGGACGTAGACGAGCACGAAAACGGCTGCAAAGATGCTCAGGTGCGTGAAAATGTCCTTGAGGAAGGCCATGTTCTCTATGATGAGCCTATACTGGATGGCTACGAAGTTGGCAAAGGAGAGCAGGAAGACCAGGTATATGTTGTGCCCACGCCTGAAGTAGGTCCAATACCTCAGCAGCCTGGTCTTCACGCTGCTCATCCTCTCCTCTCCCGGGGGCTGGTAGCGGTCCGGGCTAAAAAAGCAAGTGCACCGGGCTTCCAACGGGGAGACAGGTCAGGAGGACTTCCTGGCCATCTTCCTCTCCCTTATCATCCTCGTCACACGGTCCGTTAGGCCCTCGACGTGGGATTCCCTCTCTATCTTCTTTATCGCTTCCACGACCAATTCCTCGTCCTCGGGCGTCCTGCCCCTCACGAGCACCACGCCGTTCATGCCTATGATTATCTGGCAGCCCGTCTCACGCTTCAGCATGCTTATCATGGACCCCTTCTTCCCTATGAGCCTCGGCAC
>CAZVRS010000002.1:5939-23630 GCA_964630115.1 uncultured Candidatus Bathyarchaeia archaeon
TCTCACGCTTCAGCATGCTTATCATGGACCCCTTCTTCCCTATGAGCCTCGGCACCTTAGATGGCGTTATCCTGACCAACCGGCCCCTCGTCACCTTCCCGAGGCCGGGCTCGTTCAGGGTCAGGAGGGGGTTCATGGTCCTGTCGTAGGCCTTCACCTTGGCTATCACGGTATCCCCCACGGATAAGAACTTGGCCAACTCCTCCCTGTCGGGCTTGAACGGCCTCCCGAGGGCGTCGGCGGCCCTCAGTATGGCCAGCCTCGGGGCCCTTATGTCCACGGCCCAGCTGCTCACGCTCATGTCCACCACATCGCCTATGACCACGTCGCCCACCTTGGGCACGTAGAAGGCGTTCAGGGCTATCACGGTGATCTTGTTGTCCTTCAGCTCGAAGAGGCCGACCCTGGTGGCGTAGAACCTATTGCCTATCTTGTAGACGTTGTCGCCGACCTCATAATCGCCCTCGGCCAACAGGTCGCCAGGGACCACTAGCTCACGCCTGTTGAAGAATAAGGTCAACCCTCACCCTCCACCAAGGTTATTATGGCCGAGCCCTTCGTCAGCTCCCCCATCTTCTCCAGGAAGGGCCCGTAGAGGCCGGCTGGCATCTCAAGCTCGACCTTCCAAGAGCCATCGGTTCCCCACTCCTCCTTCAGTATCTTGCCGTAGTTCTTCACGACGCCGTAGCAGCGGCCGACGTGTTGGGGCGGTATTATGGCCCTGACGATGAAGACCTCCATGCTTATCGGTAAGACGGCCTTCAGGCGTTCTATGACCTCTCGGGCCTGTTCTTCAGCATCCCTGAACGGGTCAATTGGGAAGCCTATCTCCTCCAGGGCCTGTTCTATCCTGGTCGGCGGGTGGGGCAGCTTGGTCCTCGGGTCAACACAGTGCCTCGATATGAAGGTTATTATCTGCCTCTTCTTCTCCTCTATGAGCTTCTTCCTCTGCTCGGCCGTCAGGAGCAGCTCTCCCTTCTTCAGTATGATCTCTATGGCCTTCCTAACGTCATCCGTCCCGAAGGCTTTCATAAGGGCTTCCCTGGAGGCCCTGAACCCCTTCTTCGAATCCGTGTAGACCACGTCCATGGCGATTATCTCGTCTATCGGTATTTCCTTGCCCATCTTGAACTCGAAGGCCTTGTCCGGGTCCACCAGGACCTCGAACTTCTCGCCAGCCCTCACATACCTGACGACCGTGTATTTCCTGCTCATGTTGGATTACCTCAGGAGCCGGACTTCACCTTCTCCACGTAGGCCTGGACTTCATCGTTCGTCAGGAGCCTATACTTCTTCGTCTCGGCCGGTATGACGGCTATCCTGATCCTGGCGTTCTCGCCCCTGGCCTCTATGGACTTCAGGAGGCACTTCACGGCCAGCTTGACGGCTTCCTCAAGCGTCATGTCCTCACGGTATTCCTTCTTCAGTATGGATTCCACCACGTCACGGCCCCTCCCCATGGCCACGGCCTTGTAGGACCGGTAGGAGCCGCCCGGGTAGGTTATGAAGACCTTCGGGCCCGTCTTGTCTATGCCCCCTATTATGAGGCATACGCCGAACGGCCTGACGCCTGCGTGCTGGGTGTAGAGCTGCTTTATGTCGCAGATGCGCTTCGCTACTATCTCCACGTCTATGGGCTCGTCGTAGAGGAGCCTGTTGCTCTGGGCGTATATGCGGGCCTGGTCCACTAGGACACGCCCGTCGGAGCCGAAGCCCACTATTGCGGCACCTATGTGCTCGTCCACCTGGTAGAGCTTCCAACCGAAATCCGGGTCCTGGAGTTCTGATTCAAGTTCTTCCTCGGCCCCCAGGACCACCCCTTCCTTGCACCTGACGCCCACGACCGTCCTGCCCCTGTTCACCGTCTCCATGGCGTATTCTACTTGGAAGAGGCGTCCTTCTGGCGAGAAGACGGTTATGGCCCTGTCGTAAGCCCCTGGCATGGCGAATGCCACAGTTGAGCACCTCCGCTCCTGGGACTTAGGGGAAGCCGGGCCATTTTAAAACCTTTGCGTGAGCAAATCAGCCCTGCCGTGGTGCATGGGGGCAGGGCCTCAGCCGAGGATTACACCTGCCCGGGCTACCAAGCGAACGAGCAGGCATGGAAGACGAGGGAAGGCTGGGCAGCTCTCCGAGGAGCTGGAAGAGGTCATGAGGAGGCTGCTGGTAGAAGGAGCGTTCAAGGAGGAGCTCGCAACCTAAGGCCTGCCCGAGGAGGCCGTTGAAGAGCTAGGCAAGTCGCTCCTGGGATCCCTCTCGCCCGGGCTGGAGCTCGGAGGGGAGGTGCCTCATAGGAACTTCTTGGCCAACTCCTTGAAGGGCTCTAGGTCTATGGCCCTGCGCAAGAACACCATCTCATACTCGGGCGGCCCAGCACCGTGCCAGGTGGCAGGGCAGTGGAGGAGCCAGAGCTGGAGCAGCCTGGCCATCTTAAGCCTCTCCTCGGCCGTCGCCCGGGCCTTCAGGTATTCCCTCAGCTTCTCGCCCACGCCCGGAACCTTTAGGTCCCGGACAGACGGGGCCGTGACGACCAGCCCCCCGCACACGTCGCACGCATACTTCACGACCTCGTAGAAATACTCGGCCGAGAGGAGCTTGGCCATGTTGGCGTATACCACGTCGGGCACGTAGAATCCCGAGCCCTCGGGTTTCTCACGGCCGTTCCCGGCCGCCATCCTGGCGCAGGCGTATATGATGTTCCTCATCATGACCGCCTTGGCCAGGTAATCCCTTATGTGCCTGGCCCTCGAGGTCCCTAGCCCTTCGGCCGTCAGGGCCATGAGGCCTATGATTATGTCCATGAAGCCCGCCTTGCAGGAGCCACCGCAGACCATCCTGTGTATGTTGGCGAACCTCGTCACCAGCTTGGCCACGTAATCGACCTCCCCGCAGAGGAAGACCCTGTCCCAGGGCACGAAGACATCATCGAATATTATCACGCAGGTCTCCCTGAAGCCGTAGGGCAAGTTGGGCACGTCGCCCGGATCGGCCTTGAGCCTCATGGCCGTGTAGAAGTTGAACTGCCCCACATACTTCACGCCCTCCCCGCCGGCCGGGACGGCGCAGGCCAGGGCGAACTGCTCCTCGCCCTCCCTCAGGGCCACGTTCGGTATGACCAGGTGGTAGTGGTTGGCCCAGGCACCGCTCTGGTGGACCTTGCAGCCCCTTATCACTATGCCATCCGACCTCTTCTCCACGACCCTGATGAAGGCATCAGGCTGATCCGGCGGCCTGAGGCTCCTATCGCCCCTGGGGTCCGTGACGGCACCGGAGCACCTGAGGTCGCCGTCCTCGAGCTCCCTTATGAAGGCCTTCAGGCGTGAGTGGTAATCGGTCCCGAGCTCCTTGTCCATCTCCCAGGTCGTGGCGGCCAGGGCCGTCAGGATGTCGCAGCCCGGGCAGGCGTAGTAGCAGGTCCCGAACTCCCTGGCGTAGGTAAGGCCCATCTCGACCCTCTTGAGCAGGTCATCCGTGCCCCTGTGGACGCTTATGCTCCTGCTCACCTCCCGGCCCGTCACGAACGATTTGGCTGTCAAGACGCCCCTGTAGGCTGGGTCCTTCTCCATCTCGTAGGACCTCATCATGACCTTCAGGACGGACGACGTGACTGGGTGCTTCAACAGGTCCTTCACGAGTTCGCCGTTGATGTAGATCACCCTCTCGGGCTTCCTCACCGTCTCGAGGTATTCCTCGGGCGATAAGAGCACCATGCCTGACCCCACGGCTCGCACATGGCCCGGGCTAAAAGGCTTGCGGAAAAGGATTAAAGCACAAGGCACCACGACCGCTGAGGTCGTGGGAGTTGGGCCCCTGGGAGAAGAGGATCGTCGGGATGCTCGTGGCCCTGCTGGGCCTCACGTTCTTAGGCCTGGGCCTCCACTCAGGCCAGCTGGCCCTGGCCCTCAGGATGGTGGCCAGGGCCCTACGCTCGGCCCTGGCGGGCCTGAGGTGAGGACATGGTCCCGGAGGAAGTCCTGATAGCCGATTTCAGGGAGGAAGAAGTGACGAGGGCCATAATGAAGGCCGCCGTTGAGGAATGGCTCGACCTGGCCGAGGCGGACGTGGTCATAGCTGGTGCAGGCCCCTCCGGCCTGACGGCCGCCATATACACGGCCAAGTCGGGCCTCAGGACCGTCATATTCGAGAAGAAGCTCTCCTTCGGGGGAGGCATGGGCGGCGGGGGCATGTTGTTCCACAAGGCCGTGGTGGAGGAGCCGGCCCACGAGATACTGGCCGACGTGGGCTGCAGGCTCGAGGAGGTGAGGCCCGGCTTATACACGGTCGACACGGCCGAGATGATAGCCAAGCTGGCCTCGGCGGCCCTGGACTCAGGCGCCAAGATAATACTCGGCGTCTCCATAGTGGACTTGATATACAGGTCTGAGCCCCTCAGGGTTGAGGGCGTCGTGGTTCAGTGGAGCGCCGTGGAGCTCTCCGGCCTCCACGTGGACCCCATGGGCGTGAGGGCCAGGGCCGTGGTCGATTGCACGGGCCACGATGCAGAGCTGCTGGCCCTGGCGTCATCCAGGATGCCAGAGCTGGGCGTGGAGCTCAAGGGCCACAAGTCCATGTGGGCCCCCGAGGGCGAGAAGGCTGTTGTAGAAGCCACGGGCCGGGTTTGCCCAGGCCTCTACGTGGCTGGCATGGCCGTGGCAACGCTCTACGGCCTCCCCAGGATGGGGCCCATATTCGGTGGCATGCTGCTCTCGGGCAAGAAGGTAGCAGAGGAAATAATCAAGGACCTATCGGGGCCTAAGGCGCTCTGACAGCTTCTTTATGAAGGACCTCACCTTCTCCTTGCTGCCCTTCACCAACAAGAAGCCATCCGGCTGGAGCTCCGTTGAAACCCCTTCCTCCTCGGCTATTCCCTCTAGGAGGTCAGCGGGTATATCATCTGATACCCTGATCCTGACCCAGTGCTCCCCCCTGGGGAGGCCAGGCCTGAACCTCATGCTGGTCTCGAGGGCTTCTCCTTCTGCTTCCTCAATAGACCTCGCTATCTTCTCCCTCCACTTCTTGGCTTCCTCACGCCCGAGCTTCTCCTCGGCCTCGGCCAAGAGGAAGACTTCAACGTTGGCCAAGAGCTGGTCCACCGTTCCGGCCACGCCCTCGCACTCGGGGCTGACCTTCAGGACCTCTATGAGGGACCTAGCGGACCTGAGGTCGCCAACGACGTCAGGAGGTATATCGGCCCCCTGGGACCTGAGGACCACCAGTAGGTCGGACAGGACCTTCCAACGCTTCTCCAGGCCGGACAACCCAGGCACCTACCACAAGGATATCCACGGGAGATTTTAAGCCTAAGCCCCAACGGGTTTTCCGAGCACTTATATAAGGAGTTCCCTCAGGCCCACTGCGGACTTGAGGGCTTATTTCGCCCCCTGCGGCATAGGCCTCGGCCACATAACCAGATGCAAGGTCGTCTTGGACAGGCTGAAGGAGCAGGTCCCCGTGAGGGCCTTCTTCGCCACCTACTACGACGCCCTCCACTACGCCAGGTCGATCGGCCTAGACGTGCTCGAGATACCGCCCATGACCATAGTTTCCAAGGACACGGGCGAGATAGACGTGAAGGAGACCATAATTTACCTTGCCTCGAGGGGCCGTTTGGCCGCCATAGCCGTGAGCCAGCTCGCCTACGACCTGAAGTATATAGCGGCCGTGAACCCGGACGTCGTGATATCTGACACCAGGGCCATGGCCATACTAGCCGCCAAGACGCTGGGGATACCGTGCGTCTGCATAACGAACCAGATAAGGTTCTACGTCCCGAGGAAGAAGAGGATGCTTAGGATGTCGAGGCTGGCGGAGGCCGGGATACTGGCCGTCATAGGCGAGGTATGGGCCATGGCGGACGAGATACTGGTCCCGGACTTCCCGGAGCCATATACGGTGTGCTACATGAACCTTGAGGTCCCGGAGAGGCTGAGGAAGAGGCTGAAGTTCGTGGGCCCGATACTGTCCAAGAGGCCCGAGGAACTCCCGGACGGGGAGGACCTGAAGGAGGAACTAGGCTTTGACCCCGACAGGCCCCTCATACTGGCGCCCGTGGCCGGGACGGAGAGGGACAGGAACTTCTACGTCAAGATGGTCTTCAGGGTCCTGAAGAAGATGGTGGCCAAGGGCTACCAGGCCGTCCTGAGCCTTGGCAGGCCGGATTACAAGCACAAGGTCTTCATGGACAAGAAGGACTTCAAGGTCTTCTACTGGATAAGCGATTTCCCCACATACCTCAAGGCCTCGGACGTGGTCGTCCTGAGGGGAGGGCACACGAGCATAATGTATTGCATGGCTTACGGGAAGCCCATGCTCGTCATACCGACCCCCAGCCACACGGAGCAGATGTTGAACGCCTTGAGGGTGAAGAAGCTCGGCGTGGCAGAAGTCCTGCTTCAGGACGAGCTATCCGCCGAGAAGGCAGGGAATGCCCTCAGGTCCCTACTGGAAGATGACGAGCACATCAAATCGGCCAGGACCGTGGGCGAGGTTGCCTCGGGCCTAGATGGCGCTGGGGAAGTCGTGAGGACCGTGTTGAGCCTGGCCGGGGCCTCCTGAGTCATTCCACGCTTATATCCGGCCCACCGCCCCACCTACTGGGCCCGGCATGGCCAGGTGATGAGGACTTACCCGTCAGACGGGTGAAGGATGACCCGGTTGGCTGATGGCCCTACTTGCTTATTAGGGATGGAGGGCTCATCCTCACGATTGGAGATGCAGGACGAGCGGTTCCTCAGGTATGACCGGCAAATGAGGGTGGAGGGCTTCGGCAGGGAAGGCCAGCTCAAGCTCAGGAGGGCCTGTGTGGTCGTAATAGGGCTCGGCGGCCTGGGCTGCCCATCTGCCACCTACTTGGCCATGGCCGGGGTTGGGAAGCTCAAGCTCGTGGACAAGGGCGAGGTCGACCTGAGCGATCTTAATAGGCAGATCTTATACGGCCCGGAGGACCTGGGCAAGCCGAAGGCCAGGGTGGCTGCCGAGAAGCTTGGGAGCCTGAACCCTGACGTGGATGTAGAGGCCCTGGAGGTCGAGCTGGACGAGGACAGCCTGCCGGAGGTCCTGAAGGGAGCCGACGTGGTCTTAGACGGCTTGGACAACTGGAGGACACGCTTCTTGGTGAACGAGGCGTGCGTGGAAGCGGGCATCCCCTTCATCCACGCTGGCATAAGGAGCTTCTACGGCCAGATGACGACCGTGATGCCCGGCAGGGGGCCCTGCCTGAGGTGCATACTGAGGACCACGCCCCCCGAGGAAGGGGTAGTGCCCGTTTTAGGCCCTACCCCGGGCGTCATGGGCTCCCTCCAGGCCCTGGAGGCCATAAAGGTATTGACGGGCTTGGGGGAGCCGCTGGTCGGGCGCCTCCTCATCTTCGACGGCCTAAAGATGAAGTTCGAGGAAGTAAGGGTGGACAGGAACCCGGGCTGCCCGGTGTGCGGGCACATCGGTGGCCGATAGGGTTATCCCAAGAGTTAAAAGGCGTGGGGGATTGGCCCGCACGGGAGGGCGAGCCGTGCCGAGGAGAATAGTCATAATTGGGGCTAATGCAGCAGGCGTTTCAGCTGCGGCCTTCGCCCGGAAGACGGATAGGAAGGCCGAGATAACGCTCATAGAGAAGGACAAGTATGCTGCCTACTCCAGGTGCGGCCTCCCGTTCGTCATAGGGGGCGAGATACCGAAGCTCGAGGACATCATCCTATACCCGCCGAGCTACTACAAGATGATGAAGTTCGACCTGAGGCTCGAGACGGAGGCCAAGAGCATAGACCTCGGGGCCAAGACGGTCAAGATAGTGGACAAGGAGGGCCGTGAGGAAGAACTGAGCTTCGACAGCCTGATAATATGCACGGGCGCCAGGCCCTGGATACCGCCGATAGAAGGGCGTGACAAGAAGGGCGTCTTCATGCTCAGGACCATAGATGACGCCAAGGCCATCATGGAGGCCATGTCCACGGCCAAGAAGGCCATCGTGATAGGCGCTGGCGCCATAGGGCTCGAGGTAGCCGTTGCCATGAGGGAGAAGGGGCTCGATGTCACCATAGTAGAACTGCTGCCCCACGTCCTACCGCTCGCCATAGACGCCGACATGGCCAAGATGATACAGGAGCGCCTGGAGGAGCACGGCATAAGGCTCATCTTGGGCAAGCCCGTCAAGAGGATAATAGGCGATGAGAAGGTCAAGGCGGTGGAAGTAGATGGCGAGGAGCTTGAAGCCCACATGGTGATAGCTGCCACGGGCGTGAGGGCCAACACGGACCTAGCGGCCGAAGCCGGCCTGGCCATAGGCCCGACGGGCGCCATAAAGACGGACTTCAGGATGAGGTGCCTTGACGCCAAGAGGCAGAGGCCCGTCGAAGGCGTTTACGCAGCCGGCGATTGTGCGGAGAGCATCCACATGGTGACGGGCCTCCCGGCCGTCTCCCAGCTCGGCACCACGGCCGTCAGGATGGGCAAGGTGGCTGGCATAAACGCCGCCGGCGGTTACGCCGTCTTCCCCGGCGTCCTGGGCTCCTTCGTGACGAAGATATTCGACCTGGAGGTCGGCTCCACGGGCATAACGGCAGAGATGGCGAAGAGGCTGGGCATGGACGTTGTCACGGGCATGGTGACGCACATCACGAAGGCCGAGTATTTCCCCGGCGGGAAGCAGATCAAGGTCAAGCTCGTGGTCGACAGGGCCACCAGGCGTGTGGTAGGCGGCCAGGTGGCTGGCGGGGAGGACGTCACCCAGCGTGTCAACGCCCTAGCCATAGCCATACAGGCTGGCATGACCGTTTACGAGCTGGCCATGGCCAGGACGGCCTATGCGCCGCCCGTGGCCGATGTATGGGAGCCCATAGTCCTGGCGGCCGATTCCGCTATGAGGAGGCTGGGCTAAGTAGGGTGAACGGGCCTCATCAGGTCTTTTTGGCCATCCAGAGGCCGGATACTCGGGACCCTATTGGCCTGCCTCAGCTTGGCAGGCAGGTTTAATTCCCGTGGCGCCACGGTCCCTCGGCGGGCCTTGTCATACAGGATAGTGGTCGACCCGGAGAAGTGCATCGGTTGTGGGGCCTGCGTCCGGGCGTGTGCTTACGGCGTCCTAGAGGTCATAGATGACGTGGCCTACGCCGTCAGGCCCAGCGAGTGCCGGGGCTGTGGGGATTGTGTTAAGGCCTGCGAGCAAGGGGCCATAGAAGTCATCCAGGCGCCCGGGCGAAAGGCCTAAATGGCGGGCTCCCTCCTCCTGCGGGAGGGCCGGGCGCATGGTGAAGGTCCACTTCAAGGCCGATTACGCACTGGCCTTCGGGGAGACCTACGAGCTGAAGATGGGCAGGGAAGCCAGCATAAGGGAGGTATTCGAGCGGCTGTGCGAGGTCTTCGGTAAGAAGTTCAGGCTGGGAGTTTACGATCCCGAGAAAAGGCAGCTCATGGGGGTCATCGTGAAGGTGGGCTTGAACTCCAAGAGGGCCGTAGAGGACCTGGATATGACCGTCAGCGATGAAGACGACATAGTCATTTATCCCCTCGACCTCGGCGGCTAGAACGGGCGGGAAAAGGGAAAAAGCAGCTTTTAGCCCCGGGTCTTTACCTGGCGGCCAGGGCGGCTTTAATCAGAAGGGCTTTTGCCAGCCTTACGTTCTCAACGGCACGCCTGCACTCGGGGCAGAGGGATACGAGCTTCTTCAGCTCCTCGATGAGGGGCTCGTATACCTTCCCGCTCTTCTCTAGGAGCCTCCTCATGCAGGCCTCTAAGTGCTTGTCGGTCGTGTAAGGCCGTCCGCAGTTGGCGCACTTCCTCAACGGCACTTCTATGCCCTTGAGCATCTCATCCTTGCCCTTGAACCAGGCCCTATACTCGCCCGTGAGCTCCACGGCCTCCTCCGGGCATATCTCCTGGCAGGTGGCACAGTAGATGCACAGGCCGTAGTTGACCCTCACGGCCCTATCGGCCTCTAGGTCCTCTAAGCTCATGGCGCCGGTCGGGCAGGAGTTGGCGCAGGCACCGCAGCCCACGCACTTCTCAGGGTCGAGCTCGGGCAGCCCCCTGAAGCCCTCCGGCACGCCCCAGTAGTCCTCGCTCGTGTCGAGCTCGATGCCGAGGAGGCTCGCTATGGCCTGTGCTATCGCCTGGGGCCTGGGCGGGCAGCCGGCCACGAAGACCGTCACGGGTATGCCGAGCTGGTCGGCTGGCCCACGCATGGAATATCCTTCAGCGAATATGCCCTTGCTTATGGCACAGGAGCCCACGCATATGACTATCTTGGGCTCCCTCAGCTTCTCGTAAACGGCTCTTACCTCGTCGGCTGTCTTGAAGTTCGCACCGCCCGTTATGACCAGGGCCTCGGCCTGCTCGGGCTCGTAGACGAGCTCTATGTATTGCCCGACCTTGAACCTGGGCAGCAGGGCCTCCAGGACCTCTATGTCGCATCCGTTGCAGGAGCTGGCGTCTGCTCTGAACACCCTGAGCTTCTTCACGGCCACCTCACACCACCCCCTCCGACGTGCCATACGGGAGATCCGATATGGCGACGGTTTGGCTGCGGCCGGTCTCCACGTCAACTATTATCAGCCTGTCCGTGCAGGCGTAGCACGGGTCTATGCTCTCAAGGATGGGCCTGACATGCTCCAGCCTGGCCTCGAGGAGCGTCTTGGTATACGTGAAGACGTTGGCGTAAGTGGGCGTCCTTATCTTGACCCTCTCCGGCATGTTGGTCCCGTTGGCCCTTATGTAGTAGACCAGCTCGCCCCTAGGTGCCTCACCACGCCCTACGAACTCGCCCACGACGGGCTCGCCCGGCTCGGCCACTATGGGCCCTGAGGGCAGGGCTCCAACAGCCTGCTCCACCATGCTTATGCTCTCCAGGTTCTCACGGGCCCTCACCATGGCCCTGGCCCTCACGTCGCCGTCCTTCTCGACCACCACGTCGAAGCTGAGTTCCCCGTAGGCCGCATACGGGTCGTCTGCCCTCACGTCGCTCTTCACGCCAGAGCCACGCAGCGTGGGCCCGACGGCACCGAGCTTTATGGCATCGTCATAGCTCATCACGCCCAGGCCAGCCACCTTCTTCCCGACGGGCCCGTTCTCGTCCAAGATGTCTATGCAATACTGTGCCAGGGGCCTTATCTCCTTCATGGTGGCCAATATCTTGTCCGCCACCTTGGGCGTTATATCACGCCTCACGCCGCCGACGGTGTTCACGGCGTAGTGGACCCTGTTGCCCGATATCAGCTCCAACAGGTCCATGACCTTCTCACGCTCGGTCATTATGCGTGCGAAGGCCTCGTGCTCCCCCACGCCGTGGGCGAGGAGGGCCAGCCAGAGGAAGTGGCTGTGGAGGCGTTCTATCTCGGCCACTATGGTCCTTATGTAGAGGCCCCTCTCCGGCACGTCTATGCCCAACAGGGCCTCGGCCGTCGTGCAGTAGGCCGTCGTGTGGGCGTGAGAGCATATGCCGCACACACGCTCGGAGAGGAAGACGGCCTGCTTGTAGGTGCGGGTCGTCATGAGCTTCTCTATGCTCCTGTGGCAGTAGCCGAGCCTTATGTCAACGTCCTTGACCACGTCGTCTTCCACGTAGAGCGTGATGCGCTCGGGCTCGAGCAGATACTCGTGATACGGGCCTATCACGACTTCCCTACGGGACGACATACCTACCACCCCCCATCACCCATATATCCTCTTCACGAGTTCCGGGACCGGGCTCCTGTGGACCTCGAGGCCCAGCTCCTCGGGCTTGATGCCGATGGCAAGTGCTATGACCTCTATCGGGTGCAGGATGGGCATGTTATACCTTATGCCGTAGCGCCTGAGCATGACCTGCCCCCTCTCGAACTGCGTGATACAGGCCATGCAGGCCGTCACGACGCACTCCGCACCGACGGCCCTCATGGAGGCCAGCTTCGGGGCCAGCCTCTCCTTCAGGGAGAACTCCGGGTCAACCTGGAAGGCCGGGAAGCCGCAGCAGAACCGCTCCAGCTTATACCTGAGCACCTCGGCCCCCATGGACCTTATGAGATCCCTGCTCCTGTCGTGCTTCAGCCATATGTCCTCGCCGGGCCTGGGCCTGAAGAGGTGGCAGCAGTAGTGTATGGCGACCCTGGCCCTGAAGGGCTTAGTGGCCATTTCCTCCAGCTTGGACATGAAGTCCCTGTAGAGGATGCCCGTGAGGCACTCGACCCGTATGGTCCCCTTATACTCGTGCCCGAACTTGGACAGGACTTGGTTTACCTCGTCCCTCTTCTCCTTGTCCTCAAGGGCGTGTTCTGCCTCGTATAGGCTCTCGTAGCAACCGCAGCACGGCACCACGAGTTCCTTGACGCCCTGTTCCTCGGCCAGGGCCAGGTTCCTTGCGGCCGTCACCAGCCAGAAGTCCGGGTCCACAAGCCTGGTCAGCATGGGCTCCGGGCAGCAGGTGTAATCGGTCAGGATGGTGTAATCGGCCCCGAGGGCGTCCATGACCTTCTTTATGGCTACCTCGACGCACGGATACCTGAACGGTATGAAGCATCCCAGGAATATGCCATACTTGACCATCATGCCTCACCCCCTACCTATACCTCAGCCTCTTCTTCTCCACGTCGTAGCCAACACGCTCCGTGAAGCCCGTCTCGATGGCCATCTTGCGTATCTCCTCCATGACCTCGGGCTTGGCCATGGCCATGGGGGGCATGGGCGACAGGCCCAGGTCCTCACGCTTCCTCATCACGGCCCTGCTGACCGATACGGAGCAGGCGGATTCCATGAGCACTTCAGCCATGGGCCTGGCCTGGGGAGGTAGGCGGCCTTCCATGGGCTTCCTAAGCGGCTTCTCCTCATACCCCTCTGGCGTGTAGAGCTTCTCGGGCTTGAGGCCCACGAACTCCACGCCGAACAGGTCCCTTATCTCACGCTCTATGAACTCGGCAGCCGGGGCTATGTGCGATATGTCTAGGACCTCCATTTCCTCCTTCGGCACCTTTATACGGACCGTGACTACCGTTCCCTTCACGTCCACGTGGTATAACAGCTCTACGTCGAGCCCCTCGTCGACGGCCGATATGGTCATGAAGCGGGCCTCACGGGCCAGGCCCATCACGGCCTTCATGGCGTCCTCTAGGTCCTCCTCCTTGACGGTCAGGAAGACCCGTCTCTCCGTGGGCGCCTCTATTTTGAGGATCTTGGGGCCGAGGGCCTCCTTCAGCTTGCTCGCTATCTCACCAGCCCTCATGGCTCACACCCCGTATATACGCCTCATGAGCTCCAGGGCCTCCTCCCTGGGCATGACCTGGATGGCCTGGGCAGAGCAATACTTGGCGCACCACGGGTCCCCATCGCAGAAATCGCATTTCACGGCCACCTTGAGGTCCTCGTCGAACCACGGGACGCCCATCGGGCAGGAGACGACGCACGATCGGCAGCCTATGCACTTCATCGGGTTTATGAGGACCCAGCCCGTCTTCTCGTCCTTCCTTATGGCCTCCGTGGGGCAGACGGAGGCACAAACCGGCTCCTCGCAGTGCCTGCACTGGACGGCCTCGAAGAGCACGTGCTCTGGATCGAATACCACGTGCCTCCTGGCTTTGTTGAAGTCGAGGACGCCGTAGTGCTTGTAGGAGCAGGCCATCTCGCAGTAACGGCAGCCGGTGCACCTGGCCGGGTCGTAGAAGAGCACTAGTTGCTCGGGTTTCCCTGCCACTTTCCTATCACCCGGCCCCACTTCCCGAGTGATTAAAAAGCCTTTCGGTCTTCTTTTTGAGCTATCGCTCGAATTATGCCTTTTCCGGGCCAGTTTGATATATTTATCGACCTGATCTGCCTGGCCGTAAAAGTTTTAAAAACAGGATCCCTTCCTGGGCCGGTGGCCAGCATGGCGGCCGCAGCCAAGAAGGTGGCCGAGGAGTTCAAGAAGATGGTCCAGGAGAAGCTGGGCATGGTCCCGCCGCACATAGAGGCCATGTGCGACAACGCCCCCGAGGTCGTGGCCCACTTCGTCCGCATGTATGGTGCTGCCATGAAGCCCGGTGCCCTCGATCCCAAGGTGAAGGAGCTCATGGGCCTGGCCCTGGCCGTGGCCCTCGGCTGCAAGCACTGCATGACCTGGCACACCATAATGGCCCTCGAGCACGGCGCCACCAAGGAAGAGATATTCGAGACGCTGGGCGTCGCCGCCATAATGACGGGCGGGCCGGGCATAGTCACTTGGTCCGAGCCCGTCATAGAGGTCCTGAAGCAGAAGGGCCTGCTCTAGGAACGCTGAAACCAACAGGCTATTTTTTCCTGAGCACCTTCATGCTCTTGATAAGGCAATCCCTGCCCCTTAGGACCTTTACCTTGCTGCCGCACCTTGGGCACCTCAGCGTCGGGAAGACCAAGTGGTATTCGGGCCTGTCCTCGAGCCCTATGGGGCCTCTGTAGCCGCAGCTCGGGCAGGCCACCTCGGCCTCCTCGAGCTCTATGGCCAACCTGGCCCCCTCTAGGACCGTGCCCCTCGACAGCTCCCTGAACCAGAAGGCAAGCTGGTCCGGGTTGACGAGGCTCAGCCGGCCTATGACGAGCCTTATCTCCGGCACTTTCTCGGCACGGTTCTCTAGGGCAGCCCTGAGGGCTACGTCAAAAAGCCTCTTGGCCACGGAGAACTCGTGCATGCCTTCCGCCTCAGAGGCCGAGGGCCTCTATGACGCCTTCCACGCCCTCGCCCGTCCGGCAGCAAGTCCTGACGGTCCTTATGGACGGGTTCACGGCCCTTATGTCGGCCTCCAGCTTACCCACGTCCACGCCCATGACCTCGGCCAAGTCGACCTTGTTTATGACGGCCACCTGGGCCTCCATGAATATATACGGGTGCTTCAGGACCACGTAGGGACCCTCGGTTATGCTGACGACCACGATCCTGTCGTGGGAGCCGAGCGGGAACTCAGCAGGGCATATCAAGTTCCCCACGTTCTCTATGAATATCAGGTCCGTGTTGGCCAGGTCAAGCCGCTTCAGGGCCTTGGCCACCAGGTTGGCGTCTAGGTGGCATTCCTTTCCCGTGTTCACCTGAACGACCGGTATGCCGTGCCTCGCTATCAGATCCGCATCTATGGTGGTCGTGAGGTCGCCAGCTATGTAGGCTATGCGATACCGGCCCTTCAGGCGTTCCACGAGGCAGGATATGAGCGAGGTCTTGCCCGAGCCCACGGAGCCCATGACATCTATGGCCCTGATGCCGTGCTGGTCTAGGAGGGCCCTGTTCTTCTCTGCCAGGCGCCTATTGGCCTCGAGCAGCGATTCCTCAAGCTCTATGTCGAAGACCTCTCCTTCCTCGGCCGTTACGACCTCCCTCATGCCGACCCGCCAGGGCCACTGGGCCTATATATTGGCTGCCCCCGGCCGGGCTCCTCAGCCCACCAGGCCAGCCTTGACGGCCGCCACCACGGCCTGGCCGAGGGATATGCCTCCATCTCCGCAGGGGACCTTCAGGTGCCTTATGAACTTCAGGCCCCTCTCCTCCACGTAGGCCCTTATGACCTTGATCATCAGGTCATTATAGGCCACGCCTCCCGTGAAGCCCACGACCTCAACGCCAGTTTGCTCGGCAGCTCTCACGGCCATCTCGGCCAGCCCCTCCGCCAGGGCCGTCAGAAAGGCCCTCGCTATGTCCTCGACACGCCCCCCGGCCCTCAGGGCCCCGTAGGCCTGGAGGACCATCTCGGACGTCTCGAGCACCATGCGTCCGTCCCGCTCGGCTATGCGGGCCTCTATCACGACGGCCCCCGGCCGGCCCCTTGAGGCAGCTGCCTCGAGCACCATGGCCCCTTCGCCCTCGTATGTCCTCTTGTAGCACAGGCCGAGGAGGCAGGAGACGGCGTCCAATACCCTGCCCGTGCTGGTCGTGAGGGGCGTGTTGAAGCCCTTCTCCAGCTGGGAGAAGACGGCATCTACCTCCGCCTCCCCGTGCCTGAAGCCCGCCAGCCTCTCCCGGACCAGGAAGGCCCTGAGCTCTTCTTCCCCGACACGCCCGTATAGTATGGCCTGGAGCATTCGCCCATACCAAATGGCACAGGCATCCCCGCCCGGCATGGGCTGAGGCTCCAGGTGGCCCAGGCGCTCGAAGCCGTCGTAGCTGGCCAGGAGGACCTCGCCTCCCCAGGCCGTCCCATCCGGGCCGTAGCCCACGCCATCGCAGGCCAGGCCAATCACGTGTTCGTCGGGCCCCAAGCCGTGCTCGGCCATGAGGGATGCCACGTGGGCGTGGTGGTGCTGGACCTCGACGAGCTCGGCCCCGTGCCGCTCGGCCCAATCACGGGCCACCTGCCGTGAGAGGAACAAAGGGTGCATGTCGCATGCCACGGCCCCGACACCGCCGAGCCTTAGCAGCTTGGCCAGGTGCCCCAGGGCACCGTCCAGGAACTCGAGGGCCTCCAGGGTCTCGACATCGCCTATGTGCTGCGTCAGGTAGCACCTACGGCCCCTCAGGATGGCGCCCGTGGAAGTCAGCTCCGGCCCGACGGCCACCACGGCCTCACGGGCCCTGAAGGGCACCTCGACCGGCATGGGGACGTAGCCCCTGGATCGCCTGAGGAACACGGGCCTCCCGTCCACGAGCCTCACGACGGAGTCATCACACCTGGCGTAGATGCGCCTGTCGTGGACCAGTATGTAGTCCGCCATGTCCTTGAGCTCCCTGAAGGCCCGCTCGTTCTCTATGACCATGGGCTGGCCGGGCAGGTTGGCGCTCGTCATGACGGCGGCTGGGATGCGGGCGTGGTGGAGGAGGATGTGGTGGATGCCCGAGTAGGGCAACATGACGCCGACCGTGTGGAGGCCAGGTGCCACGAGCTCGGAGAGGGCGAATGGCTTGGCCTTCCTCAAGACCACTATGGGCCTGGCTGGCGACTTGAGCAGTTCTTCCTCGGCCTCTGACACGAGGGCGTATTTCCTCACGTCATCGACGGTGAGGCTCATGACGGCGAAGGGCTTCCTGGGCTTCCTCCTGCGGGCCCTGAGCTCCGCCACCGGCCCGTCCAGATCGGCCCTCACGGCCAGGTGGAAGCCACCTATACCCTTGACGGCCAGTATGGCCCCCTCACGCAGCAGCCTGCCAGCCTCAAGGAGCGGGTCCCGGCAGGGCACGGGCTCCCCGCCCCGGTCGTAGAGGGCCATCTTGGGGCCGCAGAGGGGGCAGCATATGGTCTGGGCGTTGAAGCGCCTGTCCATGGGGTCGTTGAACTCACGTGAGCAGTGCTCGCACATGGGGAACTCGACCATGGTCGTCCTCTCCCGGTCATATGGCAGGTCGATCATTATGGTGAACCTGGGCCCGCAGGAGGCACAGCACGTGAAGGGATACATGTAGTGCCTGTCCTTCGGGTCGTAGATCTCCCTGAGGCACTCGTCACAGACCGCTATGTCGGGCGGTATGATGGAGAACTCCCTCCCCCGGCCCCTTAGATCGCTGGGGGCTATGGAGAAGCCATCTGGTGCCTCACCAGCCTCGGCCTCCGACCAATCTACGTCGAGCCTTGTGTATTGGGCCACGGGCGGTTTCTCGGCCACGAGGGCCCTGAGGAAGTCCCTTATGGCTTCCTCAGGCCCGTAGAGCTCTATCCTGACGCCGGCATCGCCCAAGTTGAGCACACGGCCCTTCAGGCCCCTCTTGACCGCAAGCCTGTAGACGAAGGGCCTGAACCCGATGCCCTGTATGAGGCCCGATACGTGCACCACCGCCTTCTTCAATCCCGGGCCAACGGGAC
>CAZVRS010000003.1:0-22550 GCA_964630115.1 uncultured Candidatus Bathyarchaeia archaeon
CCTTCTCCACCAACTCTAGGAGAGCCCTCTGGGTCTCGCCCGTCCTTATCACGTCATCGACTATGACCACCCAATCCTTCTTGCTCAGCCAGTGCTTTGGGACGTAGAGGGTCTCCCTGTGGCCCGAGCCCCTTATCAGGTCCACGGTCCAGAAATCCTGGACCCCTATTTCCTTCTCCTTCTTGGCGACCACGAGGGGGACGCCCAACTTATCAGATAGGGTGGTGGCCAACGGAACCCCATCCACGGCGACCGTGAGGACCTTGTTCACACGGGTCCCCATGAGCTTCTCGTAAATCCAGGTCGTGACGAAAGTCCTGACGAGCGGATCGTATATTATGGCCGTGTTGTCGAAGAACCCATTCCCATCGAACTTTATGCGTTCTACTATCTCGTTCCTTATGTTTATGACCTTCTTGAGGATGTGCCAAAGCTCAACGGCCCTCTCGAACGATGGCAGGACGTGACCTAGTATGTAGCGGCTCAGCACGGTGGCTGGCAGGCCGGTGAGCCTGGACAGCTCGCTGTATTTGTAGCGTGATTTAAGGAGGCGCAATATCTCTACGACCTGCATCCTGAACCTCAGTTTTTCAAGACGGGTCAGGCTATTGTCCTTCATGGGCCTGCCCATCGAGGTCCCTCCCTAAGCTGCTGTATCCGGTTCTACTAAAGGGGTATATTAATTAACCATGCTCTACAGGTCCAATTTAAAAACCGGGGCTGGGCCGGGAAAAGCAAGAGGTCGATCTAACGCTGTCCCCGAAGATAGAATCGGCTTCTCTTTAAAAAAGGACTTATGGGAGAAGTGAAAGTTTCCCACCCCCTCCTAAGCCACATACTTGTCCTCAAGCCGCTGGGCCTTCCCGAGAACTTTATTAATCGCACTTAGCCACATGGCCTCGGGAGGCCGGAAGGCTAATATAGCTTCGGCAACCCCGGGCGATTAGGGTTATAAGAAGGAGGCCCTTGCTCCCTCAAGGGCCCGTGGCCCAGCCTGGATAGGGCGCCGGTCTGCGGAACCGGAGGTCCCGGGTTCAAATCCCGGCGGGCCCGCCATAGGCCCTCTTTATGGCGTTGTCGCTCGCCTTGCTCTCCCGAGGCCCTATATCACGAGCTTCTCGGGTTCCACCTTCCTCTCCCTTAGGCCCAGGTGGCTCACCTTGAACTTCTCCCCTTCGTAAAGTTCCGCATATTCTTCACCCGCATAGAGGGCAGCCGCTATCCTGCCGACCGCATCGGCCTTCATGACCCCGCTGCCGCTCCCGCCCCCCACGACCATGACGTCGTGCTCCTCGAAGATCACGGGCTGGCCATCCAACGTGCAGTAGGCGTATAGGCCAGCCCAGGCCGCATGTGGCCTGCAGCCCTTGAACTGAGGCAGATACTTCACGACGACCTGGTAGATGCCGTATTCGTAGAACTCGCCCTCCGGCTGGGGTTCGTCCTCGACCTTGAACTCCCTCGGGAAGTCATCGGAATAGCACATCCAGAAGGAGCCTTCCTCTGGCACGGCCTTGATCCATACCTTCGGCCTCGGGAGTATGAGGAAGGGCAAGAGGTTCTCCCGGTTGTAGCCTTCAACATGCATGAGCTTCTTCAGCTCTTCCTTATCGGCTTTCACGGAGAATATCTGCCTCTTCTTGGATTTTATGTGACACTCGATACCGACCTTATCCAAGAGCAACGGTATCCAGGCTCCAGCAGCCAAGATCGTCTTCTTGGCCCTGAAGACGCCGGCATTCGTCTTGACGCCGGCCACACGGGCCTCCTGCCATATGAAGGGTTCTCCCGGCAGCCCCAGAGGCTCCCTTGGCTCCACCAGGAGCTCTTGGACCTCGACCCCATACCTTATCTCCACGCCCTTCCTCCTGGCCTCGCTCTCGTAGAACTTCACGAGGGCATCCACGTCTATGCAGCCGGCCTTCGGGACCAGCAGGCCGTAGTCCACGTCAACCAGGCCCATGAGCCTTGCCTCCTCGTCAGCTGATACCTCGGCCCTCAGACCCAGCGTCTTCTCGAGGTGCTCCCTCTCGTAGATGTGATATTCCAGGCCCCTCCTGGACATCTCGTCCAAGACGGGCCTCAGGGACCTATACTCGCTGGAGCTCAGGAGCCACAGGTAGCCTATCCACTTCATCTTCAGGTCGAAGCCCAGGTCCTCCTGGACGTGCCTGTAGAACTCTATGGAGGAATCCGCTAGTGCCAGGTTGGTCCTCGAGTAGAAGAAGGCCCTGAACATGGCAGCGCTCTTGGCCGTGTTCCCCTGCCCTGGCCCGCTCAGCCTCTCCAGGAGCAGCACCTTGTCCTCCGGCCTCAGCTCCTTTATGTGGTAGGCCGTGGAAAGGCCGAAGAGGCCAGCCCCCACTATTATGGCATCATATTCCAAGCCGCCCGCCTCCCAAGAGGGGCCTCTTCCTCCTGAACTTATAGCGCTCGAATAACAGCTCCACCTGGCCGTCCCTGACCCTGAACTCGGCTTCTATCCTCCTGCCGTAGCTGAGGGTGTAGAACAGGGCCCTGTCCTCGCCCAGCTCGACCGGGACGAGGGGCTGGGATTCCTCAAGGTAGCGCCCCTTGACCTCCAGGAACAGGAAGTCGCCCCTCCTGACCACCATGACCCGGTAGGTCCCCATGTAGGTCTCATACTCGCCGGCCAGCCGGTCCATGAGCCTGTCCTTCTTTATCACGGGGAGCTCCTCCGGGTCCTCCCCCAGCGCCAGGGCGAGGCCGTAGAACCCTATGTGCGATAGCGGGTAGCCGCTCGAGTTGGCCAGGACGGCTATGCCTACGCCCTCCTCGGGCAGGTAGCCCACGTAGGCCGTTGACACCAGGACGGAACCGCTGTGCCCGACCAACTTCCGGCCCAGGAAGTCCGGCGTTATGGACCAGCCGTAGCCGTAGGCCTCGTTCCCGAAGAGCTCGTAGGGCAGCTTGACCCTGGGCTCCTCCATCTCCTTGACGCCTTCCTCTGAGATGAGCCGGGACCCCTCGAACTCGCCCCTGTTGAGGAGCATCCTCAGGTAGTTGGCCAGGTCCATGACGTTGCTTATCAGCCCCCCATCTGCCGATATGCCGAACGGGTATGTGCTGGCCCTCCTGACGCCCTCCTTGTCTATCAGGTATGGCGTGGCCTTGTCCTCATCGGCGTCGAATTCCTCCCTTGAGAAGTAGGAGCGCTCCATCTTGAGGGGCTTGAGGATGTTCTCCCTCACGTATTCCTCGTATTTCATGCCCGATGCCTTCTCTATGACGTGGCCGAGGAGCACGTAGCCCTCGTTCAGGTAGAAGAAGCGCTCACCAGGCCTGCACTCAACCCAGCCTTCGGCATCGGACATGAAGGTCAGCACGTCCTCAGGGCTGGCCAGCGGGACCCAGGTCTTCTCATCGCCTACCACGTTCCTTATCAGGGCTTCTGCGTAGGCCAGGGCCGGTATCCCGGACGAGTGGGTCAAGAGGTGCCATATCCTCACCTGCTCGCCGAAGGGCCTGACCTTGAGGGGGACGTATTCCTCCACCGGGTCATCAAGGCTCAGAACCCCTTTCTCGGCCAACTGCATGATGGCTAGGGCCGTGAAGGACTTCGTGACGGAGCCCACGCAGTAGGAAGTCCTGGGGGTGGCCCTCAGGCCCTTCTCCACGTCCCTGAACCCGATCCCCCTGGCGTAGATGACGCCATCCCGGTTCATGACGGCTATGCTGAGGCCGGGTATGCCCGTCTTCGACATCTTCTCGAAGGCGAACGCCTCCAGCCTGGACGGGTCGAACCCGGCCTTCCTCATTCCGGCCCTCGGTAGGACGAGGGCTCGGAAAAGGCTTAGGGCTAGGCCCAAGTCTTAAGTAGAGAAGGGGGTTTAATCCGATGGCGAGATGATGGGGCCAGAGAAGATGCTCGTGATGCTGCCCGGCCCGACCAACGTGCCGGAGAGGGTCATGAGGGCCATGGTCAAGCCCGTGATAAGCCATAGGGGGCCCGAGTTCAGGGAGCTGCACGAGAGGATAATTGAGAACGCAAGATACGTCTTCCAGACGGAAGGGCACATCTTCGTCCTCACCTGCTCTGGGACGGGAGGCGTTTCCTGCGCCCTGGAGAACGTCCTCAAGCCAGGGGACAAGGCCGTGGTGGCCGTCTCAGGGGTCTTTGGGGAGAGGATGGCCGAAACAGCACGGAGGCGTGGGGCAGAAGTCGTGGAAGTGCCCGTGGAATGGGGAA
The DNA here is from genome assembly GCA_964630115.1 of uncultured Candidatus Bathyarchaeia archaeon. Taxonomy (GTDB): domain Archaea; phylum Thermoproteota; class Bathyarchaeia; order EX4484-135; family EX4484-135; genus EX4484-135. The sequence continues at coordinate 4,211 of CAZVRS010000003.1, forward strand.
AAGCACCGACGCCCGACCAGGTCGAGGGAGCCCTCAAGGGCGATGTCAAGGCCTTCTGCTTGGTCTACAACGAGACCTCAACGGGTGCCAAGGCCCGGGACCTAAAGGCCCTGTGCGAGCTGGCCAAGGACCACGGTGCCCTCGTGATCGTGGATGCCGTCTCCATCTTGGGCGGGGACGAGCTCCCGGTCGATAAATGGGGCATAGATGTGTGCGTCACGGGGAGCCAGAAGTGTCTGGCTTGCCCGCCGGGCCTGGCCCTCATATCCGTGGGCGAGGAAGCCTGGAAGGCTATCGAGGAGAACCCGTGCAGGCCCTTCTACTTCGACCTCGTTAGGGCCAGGGAGTTCTGGGAGGAGAGGCATGAAACGCCCTTCACGCCAGCTATACCGCTCTTCTACGCCCTGGACGAGGCCTTGATCATGATAAGGGAAGAGGGCCTCGAGGCCCGCATCGAGAGGCACGCCAGGTGTGCGAGGGCCTTCTACTCGGCCCTAAGGGCCATGGGCCTGGAGGCCTTCCCGAGCCCCGAGTTCAGGTCCAACACGGTCATAGCCGTCAAGGTCCCCGACGGCGTGGACCCGAGGCGGCTGAGGGAGGTCATGAAGGAGGAATACGGCGTCCTAGTGGCCGGGGGTATGGGCAAGATAAGGGACCTGGTGATAAGGATAGGATGCATGGGCATAATTTCGGCCCGGGAAGTAATACTCACCCTGACGGCCCTCGGAAATGCTTTAAATGACCTGGGCCATGAGAACGACGTAGGGGCCGCCCTGAAGGCGGCCAAGCGTGAGCTAGGTATGGCCCGTGAGTAGCGGGGGGACGCCCGGTGAGGAAGATACTAGTCATGGGGGATTTCCACATACCCTCGAGGGCCAAATGGATACCGAGGCCCATACTTGAGTTCCTGTTGGACAAGAACTTCGACCTCGTCCTATGCACCGGCGACCTCTGCGTGGCCAAGGTCCAGGAGTTCCTCTCGAGGCTCGGCCCCCTCAGGGTCGTTAGGGGCAACATGGACTACATAGAGAACCCGAGGGAGTTCAAGCAGAAGATAGAGGACGTGGTCGTGGGGATGAAGCACGGCGATGAGGTAGAGCCCAGGGGCGACATAAACGGCCTCAAGACGCTGGCCATACGCATGGGGGTTGACGTCCTAATAACAGGCCACACGCACGTCCCCATGGTGAAGGAGCTTGACGTGAGGGGGCGCAAGATACTGCTGCTGAACCCGGGCTCGGCCACGGGCGTATGGAGCGGGGGGCTGGAGTCGGGCCCCCCGTCCTTCATGATATTGGAGATAGACGGCGATAAGGTGGGCGTGCACTTGTATAAGCTCGTAGAAGGGGAGCTGAAGGAAGAGACCTACGAGTTCAAGTTCGAGAAGGGATAGGCCTTGTGCCTAGCCATACCGGCCCTGTTGGTGGAAGTTGACCCGAGCGGCGAGGAAGGCGTGGTGGAGCTCTGGGGCGTGAGGCGCAAGGTCAGCTTGGCCCTCCTGGACAGGGAGAAGCTGGTCCCGGGCAAGACATACGTCATAGTGCATGCTGGCTTCGCCATATCGGTCCTAGACGAGGAAGAAGCCAGGAAGACGCTAGAGCTATTGGAGGAAGTGGCCTCTGCCCCCAGGCCTTAAAGGCTTATCTGGCCCCACCTGAGCCAACCCTGGGCGGTGGGCATGCCGCTGGAGGACGGAGATTTCGTGCTGGTGGACTACACGCTCAAGGTTAAGGAGACGGGCCAGGTGATAGACACCACCTTGGAGGAGGTGGCGAAGGAAACAGGCCTCTACAGGCCCGAGAAGGTCTACGAGCCCAGGCTCATCGTGATAGGCGCTGGCTGGGTCCTGAAGGCCCTCGAGGAACGCCTCAAGGAAATGGATGTCGGTGAGCAGAAGACCGTAGAGCTGCCGCCAGAGCAAGCCTACGGCCCCAGGGACCCATCTAAGGTGGTCATGATGCCCGCCAGGCGCATTTCCCAGATGGGCATAAGGCCCAGGATAGGCCAGAGGGTCGAGATAAACGGCCGTGTGGGCGTCATAAGGGCCGTTGGCTCGGGCAGGGTCCAGGTGGACTTCAACCACCCGTTGGCTGGCAAGACGCTGATCTACGAGGTGGCCGTCAGGGAGAAGATAGAGGACCCGGTGGGCAAGGTCAGGGCCCTCATACACAGGAGGCTCCCGCTGGTCCCGGCCGAGAAATTCGACGTGGAGTTCGGGGAGAAGGAAGTGGTCATAAAGGTGCCCGAGGAAGCCTTCTACGTGGAGGGCATACAGGTCATAAAGCGTGGCATAGCTTCAGATGTCCTTAGATTCTTCGAGGGCGTAGAGGCCGTGAGGTTCGTGGAGGAGTTCAAGAAGGCCTGATGGACGCCCGATCTGGAGGCCAGAAAACCTTATAAAATAGGGCATGTAGTCCTGTTGAGGCGGGGCCGTGCCTAAATTGTCTGGGCCCAGGCCTTGTAATCCGACCTGCAAGTTCTTCAGGTGTGCCAAGAGGGCCCTGATGATAATTGGCGGGAAGCCCTGGTGCCGCTGGGCCAACGACGTGTGCGACGTGGCCAACTGCAGCTACGCCATGTGCGTTAAGAGGAGGCTCCTGCCGGGCGGCATATGCGGCGAGACCGTGAAGCGCAGGACGGACGAGGTGGGCCCCGAGGCCATAGAGGCCATAAAGGTGAGCCCGAGGATACTGAAGAAGCTGGGCGAGGAAGAAATAGTGTTCTGAGGCCCGGCTGCTAGATCCTCATGAGGGGGATGAGGCAGAGCTCGTCTCCCTCGCTTAACCTGGCCTCCAGCCCTCCGAGGACGTCCACGTCCCTCCCGTTGAGCAAGATGAGGAAGTTCGTCCTCGGGTCGCCCGTGTCCGGGTCGAAAAGCAAGGACAAGCGTGGCTCTTCCTCGCACAGGGCCCTCAGGGCCTCTACGACCTTGGGCTCCCCTTCCAGGTCCAACGTGATATTGTCCCGCCCGGCCAGCCAGGCCAGGGCCCCCTCGAGCCTTATGCGCACCTTCATGGCTCTATGATGTAGACCTCTTCTTCATACCTGCGGTCCTCTATCAAGAGGCCGGGCGGGAGCTTCTTCACCTTCTTGGAGGAGAACAGCTTCCTCAGCTCCTCCTCCACGACCTCCCGGGGCCTGGCGTCCCTCAGGGCCTCGAGAGGTATGTTGAGGAAGAGGGGCCTCGCAGGTATGACGTGCCTCGTGGCCTTGTGAGGGAACACACGGCCCGATACGGCTGCCTTAATCACGTCTTCCTTCCTTATCCTCGGCGTCATCAGAACCAGGTCGACCTGGCCCGACTCCAGCTTGGCCAAGGCGTCTTCTTCTGTTTCAAAGCCCACCTCAAGCCCCTTCGACCTCAGGAAGTCCTCTACCTTCTTGACGAGCTCCCAGGCCTCGTCCTTGTGCTCGAAATCGCTCACTACCCTGAAGTAGGATTTACCGTCCGTGAGGACGAGGGCAACAGGTGGTTCGCCGACCTCGGAGGGCCCCACACGGCCGCAGGGCTCCACCTTAAGGTCCAGCTTCCCCCTGAGCTCCTCGACCAGCTCGACAAGTGTGTCCCGGCCCCTGAAGGTCCTATACCAGCACCCGACGAAGATCCTCGGGTCCTCATACTTCACCAGGCAGGCCGGTATGTGCCTGCAGCCCAGGGCCTTGAGGGCCTCTATCCTGTGGCTCCCGTCTATGACCACGAGCGTTTTCTCGTCAACTATGACCGGGTGCTTGAGGTAGCCGTCCTTCTCTATCTCGTCCGTGAGTTCCCTGAGGAGTTCGGGTATGAGTTCCTCGTGGTGCCTGAGGGCGTATAGGTCGACCAGCTCTATCCTGAGTTCTATCGGCCCCTTTATGACCAAGATGGGCGAGTCCTCGCTCACCCCTTACCCTCCCCGAGGACCTTGCTTACTATCTTGGAGGCGAGCTCGACCAGGCCCGAGGCCATCCTAAGGGCTTCATCCGGGTTCCCGGCCCTGGATATGGCTTGGACGGCCCTCTCGACGGCCAGGAGGAGCTCCATGACCTTGTCTGACGGAGGCTTTTCCTCCACCATGGTGTCGAAGACCAAGGCCTCAAGGGCACGGGCATCCCCGAGGCAGTGGTATATGCTGGCCTGGGCCTTCTTGGCCGCCTCCACGGAGAATAGTATGGACAGGCCCGGTTCTTCCTCGGCCAGCTTAAGCTCGGCCTTGGCTTCCCTGAGGTATCTTAACGCCCATGCCCTATTCACGAGCCCCAGGAGTTCCATATCCGTGCTTCCCAGAGCACTCTGCCATGGAATATTTTAAGCCTAACCCTAAGATCCTTCTTCCACCTGGCCCAGCTGGACGAGGCCCCTGGATAATAAGTGCGTTATGTAGCCAGCCACCCTGTTCCTCATGCGCTTCGATAAGCCCGACACGAGCAGGTCCACCATCTTCTTGTTGTGCTCGTAATCCGCCGTGAACTTGTCCGGGTAGGTGTAGACCAGCTCTTCCGCCAACCTCTTCACCAACTTCGTCCTCACCTTGCCCAAGCCAGGGGCACCAGACCGGCGATGCTCCCGGGCTTTTTATCCCTTTCGCCCCACGCCCAGGGGCCATGGCTCCCACATATCAGCCAGCTGACGTGGCCTCGGCCCTCGCCCGCCATGCCCGACTTGCCCGGTCCATGGTGGGGAGAGGTAAGGACCATTCTGGCATATGGTAGCCCATGGTAAGAGCCATGCGAGCTTATGTGCTGGATATATGTGTGAATGATTTAGGGATAAAGAGGCATGACCAAAAAAGTTAAATACCCTTTCCTCCACACGACCTAACGGAGAGGTGCGGCGGAATGCCCAGGGCAGAGTTCTCAAGGGCTGCTGCCTGGAGGATCTGCAAGCGTGCTGGCGCCGAGAGGGTCAGCCACGCTGCTGCCCGCAGGCTGGCCGAGATACTGGAGCAGGTAGGCCTTAAGATCGCCAAGGAAGCCCTCGACTACGCCCAGCACGCTGGCCGCAAGACGGTCAAGGAAGAGGACATAGTCATAGCGGCCAAGAAGCTCGTTGGCCTGCCCTAAGTCAGCCGGGCGAGGCAGCCCAGATCCCCCCATCTTTTTTCTCCCCCTCACCTGTGGTATCCGCCTGGCCTTCTGGAGAGGGAATCCGCCAATATTCTCCCGGCCGTGGTCAGGACGCAGGACCTCTTCTTGCCTTCCTTCCTGATAGTTATCAATCCGAACTCCCTCAGCTTGGCCATGTTCCACTTCACGGTCGAGAGCGGTATGCCCTTCTCGGCCGAGATGGCCTTCGCCAGGCCCGTCATGGTGAGGCCCAGGGCCTCCTTCTCCCTCGCTTCAACGAGCAAGAGCTTCTGGAGGGGCGTCAGCTTGGCCTTGGCCATCCTTATGAACATGGAGCGCCAGTAACAGGCCTCGCAATCACGGTCGGGAGCCGGGCCAAAGAGGGCCTTCAGCAGGGAGGACAGGCGATACCCTCATGACCCTCCTACCGAGCTGGGGTAATTACGGGCTTAATAAAGCTTTTTCAGGACCGCCTGAACCCTAGGTAGGCAACTCAGCTAGCTCCCCTTGAAAGTTATCCTTAACCGCTCCATCAGCTCACGTTGGCAGGAAACGCCGAGGAGGTGAATGCGATGTTTATCCCACAGCTTCTTTTGGAGATTAGAGAGGTATTTGCTGAACGTCGTATCCCTGTGCCTATAATGCACCACCCCCGTTATAGCCGAGGGAGTCGTATCATAGGGCAGGCGAAAATGGCCCTTCTTCAGCATGACAGCTGCAGCCCTCACCCGCTCGACATCCCTGAATTCTGGGCGCCCTGTTTCTTCAACAATTATCACCTCGCCATCATCGAGCAAGAGTATGTAATCTGGTCGCTGCTTCTGGCCGAACTCGGGGAGCTCGTCGAAAGACAGCTTACATACCACCTTTCTTCTCCTTGAGGAAGCGATAAACCTCCCCCCTTTCCACGAAGAGATCCTCGGCTACCTCGGCGAACTCCACCTCATCGAATCCTGTTTCCTTAACGGTTAACTCGACTACTTCTACGTGGTCGCCCTCCTCAGCCCTCCTGAGCCAGTAGGCCCTCACCAGCTCGGGCTTCAGGAGTTCGTAGGGTTCGTAACCGAGTTCTTTAGCGCCCTCCGGACTAGCCGACATGGCTATGAGGTTATTTATCTGGCTTATCAGTATGTCGCTATGAGTTGTGATACGCAAACGCTTGCCGAGCTTATTTATGGCGTAAGCCATGAGGCGAGGCACTAATCGTATGGCCTTAGGGTGGAGGTGAGCTTCAGGCTCCTCTACATAGATGATCGATGTGTTCTTACTCAGTAAGGATAGGAGCACAGGGATAGTTTCTCTTATCCCGGATGGTGCTCTCTCAAGGGGTAACCGCTGGCCAGCCCATGTTTCTATGTAAACACGGGGTATCCCAAATTCTTCAATTATGCTAGGTTTAAAGCCTAATTCCTGGAGAAGAAGAGAGAAAGCAGGAGCTTGGAGATCTACGTTCCCTTCCATGAGATCTCTTGCGGTCTGATAGACATTATCTATAAACTCGAAATCTGCAGATAAGGCTTCCCTTATAATACGACTAACACCGGGGTAGGCGGTTAATAAAGTCCTTATGATCCCTGCTCTACCGTCCACGAGTAGGCTCTCAAGGCCTTCTGAAGATCCAGCAATGCCATCCAGTATCTCGTATAGTAATAATCTCTCAAAGGCCGGAAGTATATCAGTTAATACTTCGAGCGAGGAAGAAACATCAATAATAATCCCCCGCCCTCTGAGCATTAGGTTATATAAGGATCTTCCTTCGAATTTGACTTTTATATTATCGATGATACTTTCATCCACTTCAATCCACCGCATTGCGAGTTTTTCATTCTCTATAGCAATCTCCAACTTCCCCATGTTAGACTCTATTATAATTTTTGATCCAGGAGTTCCGATGCGTATCAGCTTATCTACCTTAACGCCAAAAACACTATGAAGATTGTATTCTAATGACTTAGACCATGCTTGAGGGAAGGCTTTAAGGAACAAAAGGAGAAGTCGGCGTAACGGTTTAACTAATTCTTCACCATTTTTCGCTCTTCTAACACATTCTTCTGCTACTTTCTCCGCTCCTTCTTTAATTATGACCTCACTTAGTGCTTTATAATCCATAGGGGTCGTCTCAAGCACCCATATCAAATAAAGCAGCATAGACTTACCAAGCGAGTTTTTCCCAATGAAAATCATGAGAGGTGCTAACTCGATATGAGCTTCTTTAAAAGGGCCGAAATTGTAGATATGTAGCTTCGTGTAGGGTCTGGCTTCCCTCACCGTTGAGGGTGAGATAGTGGTTCTTAATAAGGGTTTTTGATCCCGCCCTAGATAGGTGGGCAGTTCATCATGGAGCCCCTCGGGCCAAAGGCCCTCAGGACCCCACGGCAGCGTCATGGCCTGTCGCCCGCCCGACCGGCCCCCCGTCACAGGCGGGAGCCCTTCAGGGCCCTCTGGGGGCGTGGGAAGGCGGGCCTGTCGGCTCGTGCATAAAGTAGAGATTGGCCGAAATAAGTTTTTCTCAGGCCAGGACATCCACGACGATCCTGCGCTCGTCCACGACCACGCTTATGTAATCGCCCACCCGCTTCGCCAGCAGGACGTAGACGTCCTCTGGGTCGAGCAGCTCCACCTTGGCCAGGACGCTGACCACCGTCCCGTTGTCCAACCTTATGTCGAGCCATATGCGGGTGTTCCCCTCCTCCACGTATTCATACTTGCCCACGAGGGTGCCGTTGAGGACGGTGAAGCGGCCGACCTCCTTCCTTATCTGGGCGTAGGTGGCCATTATGGCCTCCCTGAGGCCCCCTACTTCGGCACAGCTCGTCCTGAAGCAACGCCTGTCCGTGGCCCTAACGAGGGCGAAATAGGCCGGGACGTAATGGCCGCCGCTGTAGATGAATATCGGTATGTGGTAGTAGAGCTGATCGCCTATCCGGTATAGGAGGGCCAGAGGGGTCCTGTATTCGCCGCTCGGGAGGGCTGGCAGGCCAGCCTTGGCCACCCTCTTGGCCTCGGAGGGCGATATGAGGGCTAGGTGGTTCAGGCTGTATAGGTAGACACCGTCCCTACGGGCTATTATGACGAACTCCAACAGGCTTGGGTTGCGCTTGTTCTGGAAGAGGTAGACGCCCACCAGCTCGCCACCGGGCCACATCTGGTATCGGAGCCCTTCAGGCTCGGCGGGCTCGGCAGAGCGGTCCGAGTAGTAGGGCAGGCCGTTCCAGAAGTTCAGGTCGTTATCGGCCGTCCAACGGAACTCGCCGAAGGCGGCGCCCATGGTCTCAAGCCACTCCTCGTCCCAGCGCTGTATGACCCAATCGGGCGCTTCTTCGGGCCGGTAGGAAGCCAGGAGGGCGCCGGTCTGAGGGTCCCATACGTGGACCATGGAGTCCTTCAGGGGCCCGAGGGGGACCTGGTAGTAGCTGGTCGTCACGTAAACGAGCTTGTTGTGCTCCGGGCTCCAGGTCAGGTAGCCACGGCTGAACGTCCGGGTGGGGAACAGGTCTTGGGCCCTGACCCTTATGTCCTTGTGGAACCAGAGTCCTTCTCCATACTCGGCCCCGAGCGGTATGACCTCTGCTTTCTCGCCCGTGGCGTCCGTCACGGGTATGATTATGACCTCCTTCAGCTTGTTGCTCGGCCCTATGAGCATGGAGCCGAACATGGGCGGCTCGCTGACGGTCGCTATCCAGCAGAGTTGGCCGTTGTAGAGGCCCAGGTGGACGCTCGTCACCCAGGAGGCAGCACTCGTCTTCTTCATCTCGGCTATCGACCTTGCTATATCGCTCGTGGTCACCCTGAGCTGTGCCGGGTCTATCTCGGGGAAGAGGCTTGCGTCCCCGATGGCCATGCCCGTGAAGCTCTCACGCATGTGGACGGCCCTGGAGTAATCCACGGTCCTCTGGATGAGGGGCAGGCCGACCGGCACCGCACTAATGATTATTATCAGCACGATGATGCCGAGGGCTCTCAAAAGGGCCTTCTTCACGGCAGGCCTCTTAACCGACCTGAGGGCTTCCCTGATGCCGGCAGCCCTCGTCCTGGCCATGAGGTTTGCGACGGAGCTCGCTACGGCTGCTATGGCGAGGAATACGATGGCCCTGATAGGCACCAGGCTTAGGAAGTATAGGTGCGCCGGCGTCATAAGGGTCCGGCAGCCGTGTGCATAGCCCCCTATGAGCAAAACGGCCGTCAGGCAGGGCCAGAACGGGGCTGGCACCTCCAGGCCGGGGGCGGCTTTCCTCAGCTTGCCGACCGCATACTTGAGGTCCGCCAGGACGCTCGCCCAGGCCCCTATCGTCACGAAGAGGAAGGCGAACATAGCGGGAGGAAGTCGGAAGGGCTTCTTCTTAAGCCTTGCGGGCTATCCCACGTCTTATAAGCTCGGGAGGCCGAGTTCTGTTGGCCTAGGTTAGGCTTAAACGGTCGGGGGGAGCGTGTCTTAGGCCATGGGGAAGGTGGAGTTCCCGAAGGACTACGATCCGGAGGAAGTCGAGCCCAAGTGGCAGGAGTTCTGGGAACGTGAGGGCATCTACAAGTTCGATTGGGAAGACACCGAGAGGCCCGTCTTCGCCATAGACACGCCACCGCCCTACCCATCTGGCGAGTTCCACATGGGGAACGTGCTGAACTGGACCTACTTCGACGTGGTGGCCCGCTACAAGCGCATGAGGGGCTTCAACGTCCTCTTCCCCCAGGGCTGGGATTGCCACGGCCTCCCGACGGAGGTCAGGGTGGAGCAGAAGCACGGCATAACGAAGACGCAGGTCCCTCCCGAGGAGTTCAGGCGCCTCTGCGTTGAGTTCGTGGAGGAGAACATAAGGGCCATGAAGAAGGCCATAAAGAGGCTCGGCTACTCCATAGATTGGTCCCTGGAATACAAGACCATGGACCCCGATTACTGGCGCAGGACCCAGCTCTCCTTCGTCCTGCTGTATAAGAAGGGCCTGATCTACAGGGGCAAGCACCCGGTCAACTGGTGCCCCAGGTGCGGGACGGCCATAGCAGATGCCGAGGTCGAGCACGAGACGAGGAAGGGCAAGCTATACTACGTGCGCTTCCAGGTGGCGGACGAGCCCGGCAAGTTCCTGACCATAGCGACCACGAGGCCCGAGCTCATACCGGCCTGCGTGGCAGCAGCCGTCCACCCCGAGGACGAGCGATACCAGGCCTACGTGGGCCGTGAGCTCGTGGTTCCGATAGTGGGCCGGAGGGTCCGCATATTCGCTGACGAGATGGTTGACCCGGAGTTCGGGACGGGAGTCGTGATGATATGCACATACGGCGACAAGGAGGACGTGCGCTTCGTGGCCAGGCACGGGCTGCCCGTGATAGCCTGTATAGGCGAGGACGGGCGGATGACGGAGCAAGCTGGCAAGTATGCTGGCCTTACGGTCGAGGAAGCTCGCAAGGCCATAGTAGAGGACCTCAGGTCCATGGGCCTGTTGGAGCGTGAGGAAGACATAACGCACGAGGTCGGGACCTGCTGGCGCTGCCACACCCCCATAGAGATACTCATCAGGGAGCAGTGGTTCATGAGGACCCGTGCTCTAACGGAAAAGGTGGTCGAGAAGGCCCTCAAGGAGGTCAAGTGGTATCCTGACTACATGAAGTGGAGGCTGGTCGAATGGGCTAGGTCGCTCGATTGGGATTGGGTCATATCCAGGCAGAGGATATTCGCAACGCCCATACCGGCCTGGTATTGCGCCCGCTGCGGCCACGTCATAGTGGCCGAGCCAGATTGGCTGCCCGTCGACCCGAGGAAGGAGCCGCCCAAGATAGAGAAGTGCCCTAAGTGCGGTTCTAGGGAGTTCAAGCCCGAGACCGACGTGCTCGACACCTGGTTCGATTCGTCCATAACTTGTGCCGTCCACGCCGGCTGGCCTGACAGGCCCGACTGGCGTAAGAGGTTCCCGGCCGACCTGCACCCGTCCGGCTACGACATAATAAGGACGTGGGCCTACTACCTCATGGTGAGGCACATAGCCCTGTTCGACGAAGTGCCGTTCAAGGCCTGCCTCATAAACGGCATGGTCCTCGGCACGGACGGGCGCATGATGCACAAGTCCTACGGCAACTACGTGCCAGCCGAGGAGCCGATCGGGAAATACGGTGCCGATGCCACCCGCTGGTGGGCCATAGCCGGCGGTGCCACTGGGTCCGACATACCGTTCAGGTGGGAAGAGGTCAGGCACGGCTGGAGGTTCATAAGGAAGCTCTGGAACGCAGCCCGGTTCACGACCCTCAACCTGGCCGGTTATGACCCAAGGGGGCCCAGGCCGGAGCTCAGGACGGTAGATAAGTGGCTCTTGAGCAAGCTGGCCAGGACGATCCAAGAGGCCACGGAGGCCCTTGAGGAATGCCGCTTCAACATGGCTTTAGAGGCCGTCAGGAGCTTCACGTGGAACGTCTTCTGCGATCAGTATATAGAGGCCGTGAAGCACAGGCTCTACGGGCCCGAGGGCGAGGACAAGAAGGCCGCCCAGCACACGCTCTACACGGCCCTTTATGGCATAATAAGGCTGCTGGCGCCCGTCTGCCCGCACGTCACGGAGGAGATATACCAGAGGATCTTCAGGGCCTGGGAAGGCCACAAGAGCATCCACATATCGCCCTGGCCCGAGCCCCCCGAGGGCTTCCCGGACGAAGAAGCCGAGAAAGCCGGTGACCTCGTCATGGCCCTCATAAGGTCCATAAGGCGTGAGAAGGCCCGCAGGAGGATGCCGCTGAACGCCCGGATAGGGCTCGTCAAGGTCTTTGCTGGCTCTGAAGAGCGGGCCAACATCATAAGGGCCTGCGAAGAAGACATACGTGGGACCTGCAAGATAGACGCCCTCGAGGTCTCGCCCGAGGCTGGCGAGGGCATAGAGGTCGAGGGCTACCCGGGCCTCACGTTCGTCATGTGAGGCATATCTCGTATAGGGCCAAGGCCCTCCCCTTATAGACCGGGACGAGGGCGCCCTCAAGGCCCGGGTAGGGCATTCGTTGGCCGTGCCTGAGTATGACGAAGACGTGCTCGTATTCCACGAAGAACGAGCCCTCGAGATACCACCTGCAATCCCTGTCAAGCACGTATTCCGCCCAGTATACGACAGCTTGGTCTGGCACGTAGACGATCGAGCCCGGCGGCACGAGGGGCCTCATGGCCCTTAGGTCCTCCAGCTCGGCCTGGCCCACGCTGGGCCCCATCAGCACGAAGCCAGCGGCCGTGTGGGCCAGCATGATGGCCATGAGGATGGCCAGGGCCTTCTTCCTGCGCCCTAGGTCTGTCAGCTCCAACAGCACGGTCGAGAAGGGCAGGAAGCCCATGAGGGATGTCCTCCAGAGCCAATCGGCCGGCATGAGGGGGGCCGTTACCACCAGGCCCAGCAGGGAGCTGGCCAAGACGAAGAAGGAGCTGTCCCCCGGGTCCCTGCCGGCCGCCTTCTTCAGGGCCTTATGGGCCGTGAGGCAGGAGAGGCCGAACAGTATGTATATCATGGGCCAGGGCTCCACGGGAGGGCCCAGGCCCTTGAGGAGCAATATATCGGCTAGGAAGTAGCCTATCTTGACCACGTCCTGGAAGAACTCGGGCAATAGGACGAACCCTATGGCCGACATGGAAAGGGGCACCGAGAGGGTCAGGGCGAGGGACCTCAGGGCCTCCTTGGCCTGCCTAATGCTCGGGCCGAACATGGCCACGGCGAAGGCGTATATGGAGGAGAAGGCAAGCGCCGTCAAGAAGGCCAAGATGTGCGTCAGGCCAGCGAGGATTAGGAAGGCAGAGGAAGCCAACAGGTAGGCCTTCTTACGCTCGCTTAGGCCCACCGTGAAGAAGTAGGCGGAGGACACGAAGAAGACGGAGCCCGCCAAGTTCTTGAGGAGGTCGCATGAGAGCCTCAGGACTTGGTAGCCGAAGGACACGGCGGAGGTCCCCAGGAAAGCTGCCCTCCTGCTCCTGAACCAGCGCTTGAGCAGTGCGTATGTGGGCAGGGCGAGCGCCGAGGCCAAGACGGCCGTCCCGAGCTTTATGCCCGAGGTCAGATCGCCCGTGATGAGGTAGAACGCATAAAGGATGTAGAATGCGAGAGGCGGGTCCCCGTATTTTATCGTGCCCGTCCTGCTTATGTGCCTCAGCTGGACCAGGTAGTAGGCACCATCATAGCCATACACGAGCGGTTTCCTGAACAAGAAGGCGATGTAGAAGGCCAGGCTGGCGGCCCACAGGACGGATATGTAGGTCAGGTCCTCCCTCCCCAGGGTCCTGCTCCCCAATCTGACCTTCCACCGCCAGCCCACGCCCGGCTGGCCTTATTATGATTAGGCCAAGTAGCCGGACGGGGCGAAGCGCAGGATGCCAGCCACGCCCCCGAACGTCTCCTTGAGCATTCGGCCTTCCTCCGTGGCCGAAGATATGACCTCGACCCTAGTGCCCATCTGCTCAGCCAGCTCGGCCAGGTCTTCTATGAGCTCCCTGACTTCCTCAAGCTTGAGCGTGGTCTGGCCGCACTTAGGGCACTTGGCGCCGGGGAGGCCGTCCTTGAACTTCTGGACCTCCCTCGACCTCATGACCTTGTTCTCCTCGTAACCGCATGCGCTGCACTTCACCTTCACCCTCACCAAATCCAGGTCCTCCGAGAGCAACAGCACGTCAACGGCCCCCATCTTCAGGCACTCCCTGACGGCCCTCTCGCCGTAGACGGCCAGGCCCGTGTCGTGGCCCACGTGGTAGAGGAACTTCTGCATGAGCTTCTTCTCCTCCACATACCTTATCTTGGCTATGACCTCTGGCGCCTTGCTGACGACCTCCCTGACGCCGTATTCCTCGCTGTAGGCCGTATCTATTATGGCCACTATTTTCTGCTTGAGCCTGTAGTCCAGGTAGTCCCTATCGGCGAAGTCATACTTAGTAGGGCCGGGACCAGCAATTATTATGCCCTTCAGGTCCGGGATGCTCAGGAATATCTCATTGGCGTGCTTGCCCACTCTGGCGAAGTAGTTGAGGAGCTTCATCTCCCTCAGCCTTTGGAACCTGCGGGCCGATTGGCCGCCCTTGTGGTGTTTGCCGGGGACGCCAGAAGTTATGTGCTTCACTATCTCCAGCCTCAGGCCCCTCAGGACCGCATAAGTGGCCGAATCGGCGTCCATTACCAATATGCCGTAGGCGTCGTGCTCCTTCAGGAGCTCCTCAAGGGGTTCTACGTAGAACCTGGAATCGCACCTGTAGAGGTAGACGTTTATGGGCTCTGGCGGGATTATGACGTAGGTCTCTATCCGTTCTGAGCCAGGCCCGTTTTGGGGCACGGCCCCGCAGAGTATCACGAGGCCAGTGTCGGGCACTTCCTTGAAGAGCTTCAGCCTCTGCATGACCTTCACTATGGCGTCTTGCACGTTCTTCCTCGTCGTATCCGATTTTATGTTGGCCGCCGTCCCGTATTCCTGCCTCAGCATGCTCATAACATCGCTTATCCGCCTGCCGGGCGGGATGTAGAGGCTTATGAGCTGGGTTCCACGTCCTTCCTTGGACTTCAGCATCTCAAGTAGCTTCTTCAGCCTGTATTTGGCCAGCGACTCGCTGCTGACTCGGCCCGGTTGGCTTCTCATTTCGGCACCAAGGGCCGGAGGGGATCAAATAAACTTAGCCCTGGCTAATCCCCACGGCCTCCTGGGCCACGTGAGGAGCTAAGGCTTATACGTAAGAGCCCCATGACACTAACCGTGGGGCATGAGTAAGCCACACGACCCAGCCTTGTTGATAGGCCTGTTGTTACTATCGGCCAGCCTGGTCTACTCCATCGTGGCCAGCCTGCCCCTGGACTTGGATGAGCGTGCTGAGGAAGAGGAGTTCTACGCCCGCATCGAGATCGAGCTCAGGGAGCCACCTAAGGAGCCGGAGGTGGACGTGAGATATTGGGCCACAAGCTGGTTCTTCAAGATGGTGAAGGAAGTCTCCCCGTGGGAAGTCAGTATATCGTTTTACGTGAAGACCCCCTACATCAAGGACTACGACCTAGCCTACGATGTCCAAGTCGAGCTCACCTTGGTGAGCCCCCAGGGCCTCAAAGGCGTGATGGAGATAGATGTCCGAGGGCTGGATGCCTTTGGCGACGTGAGGAAGGGAGCTTCTATTTCAGGCTCATAGCACAGGACTTGGTCGAGGAAGCAGGGCTCTTAGAGATGCACATAACGATGAGCATGGCCAAGTTGAGGGTCTACCTAGAACAGAAATACGGGAGCTTCAGGTGGTATACGATTAAGATATACTCCTCGATCTCCGTCTTGGCCAAGGGCCGGATGGAGGTCCTAAGCTATAGGTCAGCGTTGACCAACTCACTGAGCCTCGCCTGTATGGCCCTGGGGCTCAGGAGGGGCAGGGGAAAGGCCTTGAGCAAGAAGCTCCTGACGGGCCTAGTATTCTCCCTGGCCCTGATAGTGATCGGGGACACCTTGCTCCACTACGCCTGGTATAGGATAGTGAACATGAGGGTCAGCTGGGCAGCCTTCATCCCCTTAGAGGCAGCGTTCTTTGAGCCAGCCCCGCCTCCCCCTTCGCCTGGCCCGTGGTGGGAGATCTGGAAGAAGATACGGTTTGTGAGGGAGTTCATGCATGAGATAGGGGATTGGGGCCTCACCTACTTCCCTATCCCGGACGAGCTGCGTGGCTACTCCATGAGATACATAAACCACCTCTACGGCCTCACATACCTTTCCTGGGCCTTCATCATAACGGGCCTGTGTATTTTCTTGCCTTCCTCGGCCTACGCCGTCTGGGTCCCCAGGGGCCGAGGCACGAGGCCTTCCCTCGGGCCGGAGGCCGGGAGCCATCGGCCGCTAAGCTTAAATATCCTCATGGGGCCGGTAGCCAGGGATTAATATGCCCGTCAAGCGGAAGTCCAGGGGCCGCTCGAAGGGCTCCAAGGGCAGGACGGAATACGTCCAGTGCTCCATGTGCGGCCGCCTGGTCCCGGCGGACAAGGCTAAGAAGGTGACCCGTAGGAGGCCCGTGGTGGACCCGGCCCTGGCCAAGGAGCTGGCCCAGAAGGGCGCCTGGGTGGGCTACAGGATTGAGACCCGCTACTACTGCATATCCTGTGCCGTCTACCACGGCATAGTGAAGATAAGGGCCGAGGAAGAGCGCAAGCTCAAGCCAGTCAGGAAGAGGCCGAGGAGGAGGTTCTTAAGGCCCGAAGGGCGTAAGCCGTCCGTTGAACTGCCGTTAGGTGTGTGAGGAAGGCCAGGATGAGCATCCCTATTTCCATGGCGTAGGGCCAGGCCAAGGTAAGCCACGATGCCAGCACTATCAGTATGAGCCTCTCCGCCCTCTCGGCTATCCCCACGCCTTGCATGTCCACCCCGAGCCCCTCGGCCCTGGCCCTGGTGTAGCTGACCAACAGGGAGCCTGAGAGGGCCAGGATGGCCGAGAGGGGCGTGCAGAGCCCACCGGCCCATATGCCAGCTATCACGGCCACATCGGCATATCTATCGAGCGTCGAGTCCAGCATGGCCCCACGCTTAGATTGTAGGCCGAACAGCCGGGCCAGGAGGCCATCCATTACGTCCGAGTAGCCGGACAGCAGGACCAGAACAGGGGCCGACAGGGCCACGTAGGGCCACATCAGGCCCCAGTTCCAGTAGGCCAGGGAGGCCAAAACGGCCCAGAAGAGGCCCAAAACGGTCATGTGGTCCGGCCTGAGGCCCAGCCTGTAGAGCGATCTTGCGTGCCCCTCGAGGGCCTTGTTCACGGCTGCCTTTAGCTTGGATAGCACCTCTTTCCACCGAGCCCTTAAGAGCCGAGCGGACGCTTAATAACGGCATGCGTCCCGGGTCCGTCCTCGTGGAACAGTTGGACCTAGAGGGCCGTAAGGTCCTCGGCATCAAGATCGAGCTGCCCGGTTCGCCACCGCTCCTCGTCTTAGTGGCCGAGGAGGGCTTCGTCATGTGCGGATACCTGAACGTCCAGGCTGCCGAGAAGCTGGGCGTGGCAACAGCCATGGTATCTGGCGTGAGGACATTTGAGGACGTGCTCGAGGCCCCCGTCAGGGCCTGCACGAGCAAGGCGAGGGAGCTAGGCGTAAGAGAAGGCATGAAGGGGCGTGAGGCCCTGGAGCTCATGGCGAGAGGGCGTTAGGGGCCGTTCAGTAAGTCCTCGCCAGCCTGAGGACCGTCTTGGCCTCCCGACCGCATATGGGGCAAGGCCCTGCTGGCTCGGGCTCGACGTCCTCGGGCGTCCCGAGTACCCTGGCATCTACCTGGGCCTCCATCTCCAGGCCGCAATCGTTGTCGCCGCACCACGGCAGCTCCACCACGCCGCCCTGCTTCTCCAGTATTGACCTGGCCTCCTTCGTGGTCCGGACGGGCCTGACACGCTCCCTCATCCAGGCCCAGGCCCTCTCCCTCAGGTCCTCCGTCAGCTTGGCCATCAGCTCCCTGACGGACCCCACGAGCTGCTCCAGGGGGACTTCCGTTCTCTCGAGCGTATCACGCCTCACGACCGTGGCCTGCTTCTTTTCCACGTCCCTGGGCCCTATTTCGACCCTGATGGGCACCCCACGCCTCTCCCAGTAGTAGAACTTCTCGCCGGGCGTCATGTCGGGCCTATCGTCCAACACGGCCCTCAGGCCGGCGCCCTTTAGGAGCTCGAAGGCCTTCTCGCTGGCCGAGCGGACGATCTCCTCGAGGCCCTTGTAGGGTATCGGGACCACCACGACTTGGACGGGCGCTATCTTGGGCGGCAGGACGAGGCCGTGGTCATCGCCGTGTGCCGCCATGACGGCTGCCACCACACGGCCCGATATGCCGTAGCAGGTCTGCCATACGAACTCGTGGGTGCCATCGGGCTTCTCATAGGTTATCTCGAAGGCTTTTGCGAAGTTCTGGCCCAGGTTGTGGACAGTCCCTATCTGCATCACACGCCCGTCCGGGCAGATCATGTCGAAGGCTATGGAGTAGACGGCCCCTGCGAACTTGTCCCACTCAGGCCTCCTCGATATTAGGTAGGGGACGCAGAGCTCGTCGAAGAAGCGCTTGTATATCTCTACGGCTTCCCTCACGTTCTTCTCGGCGTCCTCGGCCGTGGCATGGCAGGTGTGGGCTTCCTTGAACGTCAGGACCTCACGCATCCTTATGAGCGGCCGGGTGGCCTTCGTCTCATACCTGAATATGTTGACCACCTGGTAGAGCTTCATGGGCAGGTCGGCGTGGGACCTTATCCAGAGCTTGAACATGGGGCCGAAGGCCGTCTCGCTCGTGGGCCTGAGGGCCAGCTTGACGCCCAGGGGCTTTGAGCCGCCGTGCGTCACCCAGAAGCATTCTTCCTCAAAGCCCCTTA
>CAZVRS010000004.1:0-20694 GCA_964630115.1 uncultured Candidatus Bathyarchaeia archaeon
AGGGCGGACGAATGGGGCATAGATTACTGCGTGGCAGGCCCCCAGAAGGCCCTGGCGGCCCCGCCCGGTCTGGCCCTCTTGTCCGTGAGCCAGGAGGCACTTGACGTGGCCATTTCAAGGCCGGAGGACCCGTTCACCTTCTATATGGACGTGAGGGGCTGGGTGAGGGCCATGAGGGACCCGTTCAAGCGCTACGTGACGCATGCGGTCCACTTAGTCTTCGCCCTGAGGGAGGCCCTCAGCATAGTCCTAGAGGAAGGGTTGGAGAAGCGCTTCAAGAGGCACCGCATCTTGGCTGAGGCCGTCAGGAGGGGCGTCAGGGCCCTGGGGCTCAGGCTCTTCCCGGAGGAAGGCCACGAGGCCGACACGCTCACGGCCATAGAAATGCCGGAGGGCATATCGAGCCGCTCGGTGGCCGAGCTTATGCTGAAGCGTGGCGTGAGGGTGGCGCCCGGATGGGGCAAGTATGCCGAGCGTGTGCTGAGGATAGGGCACATGGGCAACATAGGGGCAGAGCACGTCCTGAGGGCCCTATCATGCCTCGAGTCGGCCCTGTCCGAGCTGGGCCTTGAGGCCAGGGGGGCCGTTGAGGAAGCCTCGTCTTACCTCTCCGGGTTCGACCAAGAGCTATTGGAGCCGCCGGACGAGATACCGTGCTGAGGGGACGTGCTTTGGTCGAATGCCAGACGCTCCGTTCTAAGTTCGTGGGCAGCCTGCTGGGGACGGCGGTGGGCGATTCCCTGGGGGCCGGGAGGTGGCTCAGGCCCGTTGGCCGTGAGCTATCGCCCTTCTACACGGACGACACGCACATGACCATAGGAGTGGCCGAATCGCTAGTGGAGAAGAAGGGCTTCGATAAGGACCACATGCTCGAGACCCTCGTCAGGAACTGGGAGCGTGAGCCTTGGAGGGGCTACGGGCCCGGGCCGCCCAGGATATTCGCTGCCTACAGGCGTGGCGAGGACCCCTATGAGGTGGCCAGGAGCCTCTACTCGGGCGGCTCCTATGGGAACGGCGCCGCCATGAGGGTCGCCCCCATAGCCTGCTTCTACTACGACGACCTGGGCAGGCTGAAGGAGGTCGTCTATGAGGCGAGCAGCATAACGCACGTTCACCCGCTCGGGAAAGAAGGGGCCTTCCTACAAGCCTCGGCCATAGCCTTGGCCATAAGGGCCGAGCCGGGGCGCTTGGACCCCTTTGATTTCCTAGAGCAGCTCAGGGCCCTGGTGGAGCACGACATCTACGTGAGGAAGCTAGATGCCATAAGGCGCTTCTTGAGCTCACGACCAACGAAATCCGAGGTCGTGAGGGAGCTGGGCAATTCAGTCGAGGCCTTCAACTCCGTCCCGACGGCCATATACGCCTTCCTGGCTCACGACCAATTCGAGTCGGCATTGAGGTATGCGGTCAGCTTAGGAGGCGATTCGGACACTATAGGCGCCATGACGGGGGCCATAGCCGGCGCCTACCACGGCCGGGAGGCCATACTGGCCCGCTGGCTGTCCGAGCTGGAGAATAGGGATTACATAGAACAGTTGGCCGTGAGGTTGTGGGAGATCAAGATGAGAGGCCCTTAAGTCAGCCCTTCCTGGGCCAGGACCTCCCTCACTATGGACCTTTGGACGGCGAGCCTTATCTTCTTCGTCCTGCCGTATCGGCCCATGTTGACCAACTGGGCGTTCAAAAGCCCCAGCATGTCCAACTCGTTTATGATGCTGCTTATCCTCCTCTGCGTCAGGGGCGCCAGGCCCATGCGGCTGCAGATGGCCGAGTAGGCAGCGTATATCTCGCCGGTTATGGCCGAGCTGGCCTTCTTCGTCTTCTCGTAGACGGCCAAGAGGACGAGCTTGGCGTGGAGGGGGAGGCTCCTTATGGCCTCTACGGTCCGGTCATATTCTATGCGCTTGACGGCCTTCCTCACGTGCTCCACGTCAACCCTGCGGGCTCCCTCACGCTCGGCTATCTCCCCTGCCACACGGAGCAGGTCGAGGGCCCTGCGGGCATCGCCGTGCTCTTGGGCCGATAGGGCAGCACAAAGCCCTATGACGGCCTCCGAAACGGCCCCCTCAACGAAGGCCTCCCGGGCCCTGTCCCACAGTATGTCCCTGAGCTGGGAGGCGTTGTAGGGCCTGAAGACCATTTCTTCCTCGCTCAGGGAGCTCAGGACCCTCGGGTCCAGGTGCTCCTTGAAGGTGAGGTCGTTTGAAATGCCTATCAGGCATATCTTTGACCTGCCCAGCTCTGGGTTGAGGCGTGTCAGCTCGTATAATAGGGCATCACCGTGGGCCTTTACCAGCACGTCGACTTCATCGAGCATTATTATGAAGACGAGCTCACGACCAATCAGGGCCTTCTTGAAGCGCTCTAGGACCTCTGCCTTGGCCAGGCCCGTGAAGGGCACCTTGACCCCGAGGGCCTCACAGAGGGAGGCCAAGATGCGGTATTCCGTCCCCGCCATGCGGCAGTTGACGTAGCAGGCCACGACTGGGGCTCCTATCTGCCTTGCCTTGGCCGTGAGCTTGTCCAGGACATACCTGGCCACGACCGTCTTGCCCGTCCCCGTCTTGCCGTATATGAAGACGTTGGAGCACTTCTGGCCCTTCAGGGCGGGCGCCAGTATGGACGCCAGGGTCCTGATCTCTTCCTCACGGTGCGGCAGCTTCTCCGGGACGTAGTCGTGCCTGAGGGCATCCCTGTTCTTGAATATGGTGCCTCCCCTCAAGAACTGGTCGAATACGTCATCGACCAAGGACCTGGCCGCCCGCCCACGGACGCCCTCACCCCCCTCTTTCCACTGGAGGAACTGCGGAAGGACCGAGCCATTTGTGGTTCCTTGTCCTTTAAGCAAGGAACAGCCCCCTCCCTGCGGGCTGAGCTGCATGCCAGAGTTCTTAAGCTGTCTTGTCGAGTTTTCTCGACTACCCGCCAGCGATAGGACACCGTAGGCAGGGCACGTGGGCCCGGGCAGTCATGGCTGGCCGGGTGGCCCTCCAGTGGAAGCGGAGGGGTGGAGGGGCGCACGTCCGGGATTTAGACACCCATGTCAAGCAGGCGTCAACTATTGTGAACCTCCCTTATATTGGGCGTGGGAGCCCCCCGACCCCTCTCTTTCCACTGGAGGAGGGCAATTCACCATTCGACCAATCCCATATTGAGGGCCCCGATCTTATGGTGAAGTCTGTGAAGGCCGGAGCGTTGGAAAAGCAAGTCCTTTGGTCGAATGGGCTCCCTTTTCAAGGCTCTAACTTCACAACCTTCACAGAAAGCCTTTAGAACCTGTGAACCTGTCGAGGCTGTGAAGGGGCCGGCCCCATGCCGCCGAGGAAGCTCAAGATAGAGGTCTACGATTGGGAGGGCACGAAGTATGTCCTGAGCGTTGAGGGGAGGCTGACGAAGGAGAAGATAGCCTTCCTCCTCGAGATGGTAGAGAGGATGGGCGCTGTGTCGGAGGAGGAAATGACCTTCAGGCCCCTCCCGGCCGAAATGACCCTCTACGAGAAAATACAGCTCGTCATAGAGCGCTTCTTCCCGGGCACCTGGTTCACGACCAGGGACGTAAAGGAAGTATATGAGCGGGAGTTCGGGGAGCCCATAAAGCTCAGCACCGTCTCGACCTACTTGGCCAGGATGGCCGAGAGGGGGGTCCTAGTCAGGGCTGGCCCCGCCTCCAGCAGGCGCTATAAGCTGAGGGCCGAGGCCCCGGGCCCCTTGTCCGGCCCCTTCTGAGCTAATGAGGGCTTGGCACGTCAATTGGTCGAATGGCCAGCATTAATAGGCCCCCAGGGCCCCTCCTATATAGGCTCGGGCTCACGACCAATTGCCTTCCGGCAGCTATTATAAGCTCCGGAAGGCCTTCCATGGCACAGGGTGCTCAGGTTGGCGCCAGCACACCCATACATACCCAACTCGGCCGAGAGCTCTAAACGCAAGCTCGTGGAGTTCCTGGGCATATCTGACCCGGATGAACTTTACTCAGACATCCCGGAGGAAGTCAGGCTCAATAGGCCCCTTGAGGTCCCGGGCCCCCTGCCCGAGCAGGAGATACTGAGGCACGTCAGGGGGAAGCTGTCGGACGTCAAGACGGCCTTGGACATGCCCGTCTTCCTCGGGGCAGGCTGTTGGCCCCACTACGTCCCTGCCGTGGTGGACTTCATACTGTCCCGGACGGAGTTCTACACGTCCTACACGCCCTACCAGCCCGAGGTAAGCCAGGGCATGCTCCAGGCCCTCTGGGAATACCAGAGCATGATATGTGAGCTCACGGGCATGGATGTGGCCAACTGCTCCATGTATGATTGGGCCTCGGCCCTCGGGGAAGCGGCCCGCATGGCAGCCAGGATAACGGGCCGAAAACGCATCCTCGTCCCCAGGATAATACACCCCGAGAGGCTTGAGGTCCTCAAGGCCTACACAGAGCCAGCTGGCATGACGGTCGAACAGGTCCCCTACGAGCCCAAGACGGGCCAGATGGACCTGGAGGCCCTCAAGGACAAGATGGGCCCTGATGTGGCAGCCGTCTACGTGGAGAACCCGTCATACCTGGGCTTCATAGAGACGCAGGTCAAGGCCATAGGAGAGGTAGCTCACGACCAAGGTGCCCTGTTCGTGGTCGGCGTCGACCCGATATCGCTCGGCATCCTAGAGGCACCGGGCAACTACGGGGCCGACATAGTGGTCGGGGAAGGGCAACCGCTCGGGAACCACATGAACTTCGGTGGCCCCCTCCTGGGCATACTGGCCTGCAGGGCCGAGAGGCGCTTCATATGGCAGATGCCGGGCCGCATAATAGGTCTGACGGTCGATTCCGAGGGCAGGAAGGCCTTCTGCATGGCCCTGCAGGCCAGGGAACAGCACATAAGGCGTGAGAGGGCCTCAAGCAACATATGCACGAACGAAGCCCTCTGCGCCGTGGCAGCTGCTGCCTACCTGGCCCTCCTGGGCCCGAGGGGCCTGAGGGAGCTCTGCGAAACCATAATCTACAGGTCCCACTACGCCATGAAGCGCCTGGACGAGCTCCCGGGCGTAAAGGCCCCGTTGTTCAAGGCCCCACACTTCAAGGAGTTCGTGGTAAACTACGATGGCACCGGCCTCACGGCCAAGGAGGTCCACGAGGGCCTCCTAGAGGCCGGCATCCACGGCGGCAAGCTCCTTACGGGCGAGTTCCCAGAGCTAGGCCAATCGGCCCTCTACTGCGTCACGGAGCTCCACACGAAGGAGGACATAGACCGGTTGGTCGAGGCCCTCGGGGCCCTCTTAGGGAGGTGATCGGCCGTGAGCCAGCCGTCATTTAGGCAGGCGAGGTGGGACGAGCCAATAATCTTCGAGCTCGGGGCACCCGGGCGGAGGGGCCACATACCGCCGAAGCCCGAGCCAGAGCTCGTGGAAGCCGTCGGGCCCATAGAGGACCTGCTGCCCGAGGAGCTCGTCCGCAAGGAGCCGCCTCGGTTGCCCGAGATGTCCGAGCCAGAGGTCGTGAGGCACTTCGTGAGGCTATCTCAGATGAACTACTGCCCTGACGTAGGCCTCTACCCGCTCGGGAGCTGCACCATGAAGTATAACCCGAAGATATGCGATGTCGTGGCCAGCATGGACCAGGTAAGGTGGGCCCACCCTTATCAGGACGAGAGGACCGTCCAGGGCCTGCTGGCCATCCTGTATGAGCTGAAGAATTGGCTGGCCGAGATAACGGGCACGCACGAGGTCTCCCTCCTGCCAGCTGCTGGCGCCCACGGCGAGTTCCTGGGCTGCCTCATCATAAGGGCCTACCACAAGCGCAGGGGCCAGCTGGCCGAGAGGAAGGAGATGATAGTGCCCGACAGCGCCCACGGCACCAACCCGGCTAGTGCGGCCATGGCCGGCTTCAAGGTCGTAACGATCCCCTCGGGCCCAGATGGCTGTGTTGACCTAGAGGCCCTTAAGGCGGCTGTCTCGAAGCGGACGGCCGGCCTCATGCTGACGAACCCGAACACCCTCGGCATCTTCGAGTCCGAGATAAGGGAGATAGCTGAGATAATACACGATGCTGGCGGCCTCCTATATTATGACGGGGCCAACTTAAACGCCATACTGGGCAAGTCGAGGCCGGGCGACATGGGCTTCGACATAGTCCACATAAACATCCACAAGACCTTCGGGACCCCGCACGGCGGTGGGGGGCCTGGCTCGGGCCCGATAGGCGTCGTGGAAGAGCTTGAGCCCTTCCTGCCCGTCCCCAGGATAGAATACGATGGCGAACGCTACTACCTGAACTGGGATAAGCCGTTGGCGGTGGCCAAGATAAGGGCCTTCCTCGGCAACGTGGCCGTCCTGGTGAGGGCCTACGCCTACATCCTGGCCCTGGGCCCCGAGGGCCTGAAAGAGGTGGCTGAGGTATCCGTCCTGAACTCCAACTACCTGCTGAAGAAGCTGGCCTCCCTGGAGGGCATAGAAGTCCCCTACGGGCCCGAGAGGCCCAGGAAGCACGAGTTCGTGGTGAGCCTCAAGCCCCTAGAGCGTTCCACGGGCGTGAGGGCCTTGAACGTGGCCAAGAGGCTGCTCGACCACGGCTACCACGCACCGACCATATACTTCCCGCCCATAGTTGACGAGGCCTTCATGGTCGAGCCGACCGAGTCCTTCGGCGTCGAGGACTTGGATGGCTTCGCAGAAGCCATGCGGACCATATTGGAGGAAGCCCGGGCCGAGCCCGAGAAGGTCCTTAAGGCCCCATACAACACGGCCGTGGGCCGGGTGGACGAGGTGAGGGCCTCGCACCCGAGGACCATGGCCCTCAGCTGGCGCATGCTCAAGGAGAAGGAGGGCCTGAAGAAGTAGCCACTAAGTCACGGGTTCTTCGCCCAGCCCCGGGGATGGCCCTTGAAGGCCGATGTGGCCGTGGTGGGCGCTGGCCCAGCTGGCTCCTCTGCTGCGGCCGTCCTGGCCCGTGAGGGCTTCAAGGTCATCTTGTTGGAGGAGCACGACAGGCCGGGCGAGCCACAGCACTGCGCCGGCATGTTGACGAAGGAGGCCTGCCGCAGGCTCGAGATAGAGGTCCCGAGGGAGGCCGTCCAATCGGAGCCGAGCCACGTGGCCATCTACTACGGCCCTACGTCCTTCAGGGCCGGGATGGACATGTATGTGTTGGACAGGACCTCATTCGACCAACGAATGGCCGAGTCGGCCGTGGATGCGGGTGCCGAGCTCTTCACGGGCCGTAAGGTGATCAGGATGCGCAGGTCAAGCCGTGGCTGGCTCCTGAGCGTGAGAGGCGGGCCCAAGCTGGAGGCCGAGTTGGTCATAGGAGCCGATGGCTACAAGGCCCTCAGCCCCAGGTGGGCTGGCCTAAAGGGGCCGTCTGAGGTCGCCTCCTGCCTCCAGTATGAGCTAGAGCTGGACGGGGAAGTCGACCAGGACGTGGTGTCCTGCTACTTCGGTTCCTCAGTGGCCCCGGGCGGTTATGCCTGGGTGGTCCCGATAGGCGATAGGGCCGTCAGAGTGGGGCTGGGCGTCAGGAAGGCCCCTAAGCCAGCCCGCTACTACCTGGACGCCCTCGTGAGGAAGTTATTCCCGGGCTCCAGGGTGGTGAAGCGCATGGCCGGCCTCGTCTCGACGAGCGGGCCCGTGGTCCCGAACTGCACCGACGCCTACCTGGCCATCGGGGAGGCTGCTGGCCACGTGAACCCCCTCACGGGAGCTGGCATAGCTTCCTCCATAGCTTCTGGTCGAATAGCCGGACTCATAGCCTCTAGGGCCCTGGAAGAAGGCGATTTGTCGGCCCGGATGCTCTCAGCACATTACCGTGCTTGGAGGTCGGCGGTAGGTCGATACCACGAGCTGGCCTTCGAGGCCCGGAGGGCCCTCGAGTCCATGACGGGCAAGGAGATCGCCATCTTAGCGAAGGGCCTGTCCTCCAGGGGCCGTAAGGACCGCCTCCTAACAGCCCTGGGCCTGTTGATGAGAAAGCCCGGGCTCGTCAGGTTCTTGTTCAAGACAAGGGAGCTCAAGCTGGCCTTATGCCTTTAAGATGTTGGCTGAGCTCCCTTCCAAGCCTTTTTAACCGGCCGGTCCTAATGGCCCAGGTGCCTGCCCTTGCCCGATGAGCAGGACGAGCTGGAGAAGGCCGTCAGGGAGGCCGTTGGCAAGCTCCTGGACCCGGAGACGGGCCTCACCTTCGAGGAGATGGGCATAATAAAGGACGTGAAGGTCAAGGGCCGTTCCGTCGAGGTCGTCTACAGGCCGACGAGCCCGTTCTGCCCCATAGCCCTGAAGCTGGGCCTGGACATAAGGAGGGCCGTCGAGGCCATAGAAGGCGTCGAGTCCGTCAGGGTCGTGTGCGTGGACCACATGATGGCCGACGCCATCAACCGTGTGGTGAACAGGGAGCGGAAGGGCAAGAGATAAGTGCCACGCTCCAGAGGGCCTGCTGGGTGCCGATGAGGAATACCAAGCCGTTGGAGCGGTGATAGGCCTTGCCTGGGGTATCCGAGGCACCCGATCGCCTCAGGCCTCCGGCGCCCTATCGCCCACGGCCTTCTTCACCAGCCTTATCTCTATCTTGGGGACCAGCCTCTCACCGTCAGTCCTCAGGGCTTCCTCGCTTATGGCCACTTGGCAATCGCAGCCCGTCGCCTTAGCTGCCCTCACGGCCACGGATATGGCCTTGAGCACGAACCTCCCCCTGGCCACTATGAGGACCTCATCGCAATCGGCCAGGACCGTTATCACCTTGGCGAGATATACGGCCGAGGGCTTCCTGCCTACGGAGACCTGGGCGATCTGGGCCGTATGCCCCACCCGCCCGGGCGGTCATCATTTGATTACTTAAGGTTATCGCTTTGCGAGGAACGTGAGGTCAAGCTCGAAGGCGGCCACGGGGTTCTCGAGGCCGAAGTTGACCAATACCTCCGGGTGTATCTCGCCCACCAGGCCGATGGACCGATTGGCTAGGAGGACCTCGGCAACACGGCCCGGCAGGAAGCTCGGGTGGTCCGTTTCCCGGACACGCCAATCCGGTATGGCGAGGGCCCTCATCAGGGCGTCGAGGCAGCCCTTGATCTCCGCATAATTGGCCCTCGAGTGGGCCACGACGGCCGCCAGGTGGAGCCTACGCTCGGCCTTGGTCTCGGACTTCTCGGCCCTCAGGACGACATCGCCTACCTCGAAGAGCTTCTGAGGATAACGCTCCTTCACGTTCAAGGCCAAATTGGCCATCAGGCCCGGTAGGAGCATTTCCCTGAGCATGCTGTATTCGGCCGAGACGGGGTTTGCGAGCCTCACGGGCCTGCCCGGCTCGAGCCTCATGAGCTCGTAGTGGACCTTCTCGTTCGTCAAGACGAAGTTCATGACCTCCGTGAAGCCCATCCCTATCATTATGAGCCTAAGCCTGTCCGAAAGCTCGCTTACTGGGTGCGGCCGGCCCGATCTGGGGCTCGGCGGCCTGCGTGGCTCGAGCCTGAAGTAGCCGTATCCCACGGCCACTTCCTCGACCAGGTCGACCTCATGCATTATGTCCGTCCTGTAGGGCGGGATAAGGACCTTGAGGAGGCCGGGCCCGATGGGCTCGGCGTCGAGCCTGCACTTCCTGAGGCACTCCACGGCTTCCTCGGCCGTCAGGTCGAGCCCTATGAGCTCGTTGGCATACTCGACCCTAAGGACGGCTTCCCTCGGCCTCAGGTCGGGCGTCCTGAGGACCGTCCCGTCCGGATACCTGACCTCGACGGCTTCCACACGACCGCCCATGTCGGCTAAGGCTGTCGTCAGGACCCTGAGGGCCTTCCTGACGGCCTCTAGGTCGGGCCCCGTTATGTCTATGAACATGTCCTTCGTCCAGGGGCCTATCCTCGTCAGCTCGCTGTTTATTATGGGCGGGAAGGACATGACCCGTCCTCGGGCATCCATTATGACAGGGTAGGCCTCGGCGTGTGCCAGGAGGTGCCCGTAGGCCCTCCCCTTCTCGTGCTTCTCCAGGATCTCGCCGAGAGTTATCTCCTCCTCGCCGTCGAGGGGCACGAACGCCTTCTCGTCAGGGCCGAAGGCATCGTAGTATATGGGCGTCTCCACGGCCCCTAAGTCGTGGAGGCCTATGGCCATCTTGCGCCTTCCACGCCCTATGCCCCAGTGCAGGTCCTCTTGCATCTCTATTATCTCCTGTATGGCTTGCTCGTCCAGCTCGAGGCCCCTGACGACAGCGCCAACCACGTAGGGCCTTACCTCAGCCACCCTGGGCCCGACTATTATCTCGACGGGCCCATCACGGACCTCGTATTTCGGCAGGCCGACCTCGAGGCCCATGAGGCCCTTAAGGGCCCTCGCTATGCCCACCGGGCTTGAGAAATCCATGCGGTTCGGGTTATACTCGACCTTAACGTAGTCCGGCCCCACGTCCTCTATGTCAAGGCCTATCCAGGGCAGCCATTCGACCAGCTCGTCGACCGTGAGGTCCCGGCCTAGGAGGGAGCAGAAGCGTTCCTTCTGGAGCGTTATCACGGGCATATCGGGACCCCCCTCAGCCAGCCCAGCTCGTTCCTATACAGGACCCTGATGTCCTTCACGCCCAGCTTCAGCATCACGAGCCTCTCCAGCCCTCCTCCCCAGGCTAAGACGGGGTGCTCCACGCCGAGGGGCCTCGTCACCTCGGGCCTGAATATGCCTGCGCCGCAGAGCTCCACCCAGGCCCCCAGCTCTGGCGAGTAGACCGTGCTCTGGACGGACGGCTCCGTGTAGGGGAAGTAGCTGGGCCAGAACTTGACCTTCTCGAAGCCCAGCTTGCGGTAGAACTCGGCCAAGATGCCCATGAGGTCCCTCAGGCCCACGCCGATGTCCATCACTATGCCTTCTATCTGGTGGAACTCCGCAAGGTGCTTGTAGTCAACACGCTCGTTCCGGTAGACCCGGTCGACGCAGAACACCCAGACGGGCGGCTCTGGGTGCTCGGCCAAGTAGCGTATGGTGGTTGCGGTCGTGTGGGTCCTCAAGACGAGCCTCCGGGCTTCTTTGGCATCCCATTTGTAGCCCCAGCCCGTCGAGCCCGTGGTCCAGCCGTCCTCGTGTGTCCTGGCGACGGCCTCGACCGTCCTGGGGTCCGGCAGATCGCCTTCAGAAGGCTCCAGGAGGTAGAAGGTGTCGTGCATCTCCCTGGCCGGGTGGTCCTGGGGCGTGAATAGGGCATCGAAGTTCCAGAAGGCAGTCTCGACCAGAGGCCCCCTTATCTCCTCGAAGCCCATCTCCAGGAATATCTCCCTGACCTCCTTGATGACCTCTTGGACCGGGTGCATCCGGCCCGGGAAGACGGGCGTCCCAGGTGCCTCAAGGTTGAAGCGCTTGAGGCGGACAGAACGCCATCGGCCCGTTATTATGAGCTCGGGCGTGAGCTGGCTCACTTCTTCCTCCGGCCTCGGTAGCTGGAGGACCTTAAGCCCGGCTTCCGTTATCTCTAGGACCTTGTGGGCTTCTTCTATGACCTCCACGAGCCCCCTCTTCTCGAGGACCGGGAGGACCCGGCTTAGCTCCCCAAGGTCCTCCAGGCCCTCTGACAGGGCCCTGAGGGCTTTTTCCTCAGCCGTTTCCCCGGGCACGGCTAGGAGCCTCAGGACGCCCTTGCGGACTTCTACCCAGCCCTTCCTCCTCGCCCAGCCGAGCCCTATCTTCAGCTCCTCGCCAGATAGGCCCGCCGTGGCCGATAGGGACCTTATATCGGCCTCGCCTCCTAAGCTCTCCAGGGCCTTCACCAGCCTCCTCTCGGGGAGGCCGAGCTTAGCATACCTGAGCCCTTCTCCCGTCAGCTTCGCCCTCCTCTTGATTTCCTCCCTTATCCTCACGAGGCCTTTCTCGGCCAGGGAGGCCGCATCGCTCATTAAAGTCGTCAGCTTCACGCCGGTCTTACGGGCCAGCTCGTCCGCCCTCGCCTTACCGCCGAGGTCCGCTAAGGCCCTAAGTATATCCCACTCCCTCGGCCTAACATACATGCCATATCACACCTCCGTCGAGCAGCACGGCTAAGCCAGCAGGGGAAAAGCCCGCTCGGGTCAGCAGAATTGGTAGTTCATTTCCACCTGCCGGGATAGGCTGGCGGTGGCAGCATAAAAGGCTTGTCCTAACCCCGTAAAATACTAATACTTCTTCAGCCCTGAACCACAGGGGATGCCGATGGCCGGGAGAGCTATCGGCATCGTGGCGGCGGTGATTGCGTGCACCCTCATAGCCTCCCTCGTGATTGCGTTCTCCTGGCGCCCGGTTACTCAGGGCGGAAATCCCATCACGTTTGAAATGGGAGGCATCAAATTCGTGGTAGAGTGCGGTATCCCGGGCGACCTGCCCCCTGCGGTCCCGCTCCTCAGGGTGATCCCCTTCCCGATACCGGTCGAAGAGTGGCTCTACGTGGCCGAGCACGTCTTCAACATGACGGGCGAGCTCGAGGTCAAGGAGGTCGAGTTGGACGAGGTCCAGATGTGCATACGCTCCGGCCAGGCCACGCTCATGATAATATACGGTGGCTCTTTCATATGGCATAATGAGGCGGCCCCCCACGCCATCCCCAGCTGGATGACGCCCGAGAAGGCGAAGAGCATAGCCGACAGGGTCCTGGCCGAGCTCGAGGAGAGGCAGCTCGCCCCGCCGGGCCTCGAGGTTAAGTTCTCGAGGGCCTATTATAACGAGTGGCGCAACATCGGTTATGGCGATTACCCAACCGCCGTGACGGCCTCCTACCGGGTCAGCTTCCAAGGCCTCCCGTTCGTCGAGGGCCTATGCATAACCGTGAGGGGTAGCAGTGCGGCAGAGGTGTGGGCCTACTGGAAGTTCTTCCAGGTGGTCGGCTCGGTGGAGGTCGTGCCGGTCGAGGAAGCCCTCAAACGCCTGCCATCCTATCTCCCGGTGTTCAGGTGCCCCTGCCGTATAACAACGGTCGTGGTGAAGGAGATAGAGCTCGGCTACATGAACGCTGCCCACTTCCCGAACGGAGAGCCAGCGAACAAGACCTACCTCCTCCCGGTCTACATGTTCAGGTCCGTCCTGGTCTTGGAATACTATATCGGCCACAGGCATGAGGCCGTGAACGCCACTATACTCGTCCCGGCTGTCGAGTGAGGTCGCCCCCACCTCCCCCGTGATCCCCGGCCTGAGGGAGCCCGAGTAAGCCTTGGGAGAACTCCCGGCGTCCCCGCACGTGATGATAAGGTTTAAAACACCCTCATGCCCACCCTCGCTCGGGGAGCATCATGATAGAAACTGTAAAGGAGTGGGAAGAAGAGGAATGGGAAGAAGAATGGGAGGAGGAGGGCTGGGAGGAAGAAGAATGGGAAGAGGAGTGGGAGGAAGAAGAGTGGTGATATAGCCCTCCTCCTGGACGGCCCTCAAGGCCCTGATTTGTGTGATGTGCCATGCCGAGGATAGCCGTCATAGAGCGGGATAGGTGCCAGCCGAAGAAGTGCGGCCTGATATGCATGCGTTTCTGCCCCATGGTAATGACGGGCGTGGAAGCCATAAAGGTCGGCCCGGACGGCAAGCCCGTCATATCGGAGCTCCTGTGCACGGGCTGTGGGATATGCGTGAGGAAATGCCCCTTCAAGGCCCTCTCCATAGTGCGGGTCCCAGATGAGCTCGAGGGAGAATGCGTCCACAGGTTCGGGCCAAATGCCTTCAAGCTCTACAGGCTCCCCGTGCCAGCTAAAGGGACCGTCCTGGGCCTCCTGGGCGAGAACGGGACGGGCAAGTCGACCGCACTCAACATACTGGCCGGCAGGATAAAGCCCAACTTAGGCCGTTACGACGATCCGCCGGATTGGGACGACATAATCGATTTCTTCTCCGGCTCCCAGCTGCAGGACTACTTTAGAGCCCTGAGCTCCGGCCAGCTCAGGGTTTCCTTCAAGCCCCAATACGTGGATAAGATCCCGAAGGTCGTGAAAGGCCGGGTTGGCGAACTCCTCGAGAAGGTTGACGAAAGGGGCATCTTAGACGCAGTAGTAGAGGAACTGGGCCTTAAGGGCCTGTTGGACAGGAAGATAAGCGTCCTGAGCGGTGGGGAGCTCCAGCTCGTGGCCATAGCAGCCGTCCTGGCCAGGGATGCCGATATCTACTTGTTTGACGAGCCCACGAGCTACTTGGACGTCAGGCAGAGGCTGAAGGCTGCCAAGGCCATAAGGAAGCTGGTCGAGGAAGGCAAGATGGTGGTAGTGGCAGAACACGACCTAGCCGTCCTGGACTACCTGTCCGATAAGGTATGCATAATATACGGTGTCCCGGGCGTCTACGGCATAGTATCACACGTCCACGGCGTCCGTGTGGGCATAAACATCTACCTCGACGGCTACATACCGGACGAGAACGTCAGGTTCAGGAAGGAGCCCATAAGGTTCCACGTTAAGCCGCCGACCGTCTCCTGGCCGAGAGAGGCCGTCCTGCTCAGGTGGGGCCGGATGTCCAAGCGCTACGACGGCGGCTTCGAGCTGACGGTCGAGCCAGGCGAGATACACCAGGGGGAGGTCATAGGCATCCTGGGCCCGAACGGCATAGGCAAGACCACTTTCGTGAAGATGCTGGCTGGCGTGGAGGGGCCGGACGAGTGCGAGTATGTGACCGGGACGCCTAAGGTATCCTACAAGCCCCAATACATCTCCACGGCCTACGAGGGAACAGTGGCCCAGCTCCTGGAGGACGCCGGGGCCGATCTGGCCTCGAGCTGGTATAGGTCCGAGATAATAGGCCCTCTGAAGCTCGAGAAGCTCTTGGACCGGGATGTCTCCGAGCTTAGCGGCGGCGAGCTCCAATTAGTGGCCATAGCGGATTGCCTCACTAGGAAGGCCGACCTATACCTGCTCGACGAGCCCAGCGCCTACCTGGACGTGGAAGAACGCCTCACCGTCGCCAGGACCATCAGGCGTGTGGTGGAGGCCCGTGGGGCGGCTGCCTTCGTGGTCGAGCACGACGTTATAGTTCAGGACTTCGTGGCCGACAGGCTCATGGTCTTCTCCGGCCAGCCGGGCCTAAAGGGGCATGCGAGTTCCCCCATGTCCCTAAGGGACGGCATGAACGCCTTCCTCCGTGACGTCGGCATAACGTTCAGGCGGGACCCGGACACGAAGAGGCCCAGGGTCAACAAGGAGGGCTCAAGGCTCGACAGGCTCCAGAAGGCCATGGGCGAGTATTACTACGTCAAGCTGGAGGACTAGGCCCCACGGTCCTCCCGAGCTTCTTCCTGAGGACGAAGGCCGCCAGGGCTATCAGGGCCACGGCCCAGGGGCCGAAGAAGAGGACATCGTCTTCCCAGCCCGGCCCACCGAAGAAGCTCATGTTGACCGTTATGAGCTTGGGTCCTTCCGAGGCCGATAGGCCCACTTTGTCGACCGCCCTGACGGACCACTTGTGGACGCCCTCCGAGAGCCTCACGTAGGCCACGTAATACCCGCCATCGTAGGCCGCATCTACCTCACGGCCGTCCACCACGAAGACGACACGCTTTATCCCGCTTCCTTGGTCCTCGACCTTCGCCTTCAGCAGGACGCTCGGTATCGATGTCGAGAAGCCATCTGGAGGCCAGGTGGAGATCACGACGGGCGGGTATCCATCATAGGAGCCCCACACGCAAAGGACACGGTTGCCCTGGGAGGCCAGGAGCTCCGGATAGCCATCCCCGTCTAGGTCGGGCAGGAGGCAGGCCAGGGAGCAGGGGAGGTGCCAGAGGTCCCCCACCTCGCCCTTGAGGAGCTCAAACTCCATTAGGTAGGCGCCCTCTTCGGCCAGGAGGAATGCCCTGTGGCCTCCCGACCAAAAGGCAGATATGGCCTCTATGTCCTTGCGGGCCGAGAAGAGCTCACGTCCGGATGAACCACTGATGATATATATGTCCGTGTGGCTCCCCGAGGCCGATAGGCCCAAGACCTCTGGCGCACCGTCGCCGTCTAAGTCGGGCACAACGAGCAAGTAGGTCAGGAGGCCCGGGAACCAAGCCCACGACGGCTTTAGGCCGTCTAAGTGCACCAGCCTCACCTGGCTCATGGTCTTGTTCCAGGCCCAAACGAGCAGGCAGGAGGCATTATAGGGCAGGAGGGCAGCCCCCGAGGCCCAGCTAAGCCACCCGAGCTCGACTTCTGATATCACGGAGCCGTCCTCGGGCGATATCCAGCGTGCGAGCCACGTGGAGTTCACGTGCCCCACAGCTAAGACGGCTTGCCCAACGGGCAGCACGGTCAGGAAATCGGCTTCACGGAAGCCGGAAGACCACTTCAAGCTCATGTCCTCAAGGGAATAGCAGAACAGGGTCCTGTTGGCCAAGATGAAGAAGGAATCAGGCGAAACGGCCCATGGGCCCCTCAACGGGGCGTCGAACCTGAACGAGCACGCCAAGCCCAGGCTGGAGTTGAAGATGAGGAGGCGATGGGAGAGCCCGTCCTCTGCTAGGACGATCAGGTAGTCCCCGATCGGGCATAGCCCGTAAGGAGCGCAGGTGAAGTTCGTGCTTGAAGCTACCTCAGAACCCGTCCTGGCGTTGAGGGCCACCAGCCTGTAGAGGCCCGAGGAGTTAAGCGCCAGGACGGCCAGCTCTCGCCCGCCTAAATGGGCGTGGCGAAGGGAGACCACGCCAGACGGCTCCTCGGCCTCCCAGATGAAGTATGTGCCCCCGGGGGCCGTTGTGTCCTCCGCTGGGCCTGGGGCAAGGGGGCCCGTTGACCCCGCTCGCCCGGTCAGGTAGGCCGAGAGGAGCAAGAACACGAGCCACGCCAGGATGGCCTTCCGCATGTCGCACCTCAAGACGAGCAGCCTTCGTGCCTTTAACTCTTGCTTCCGCCCTCCCTCCTCCTTATCAGGACGGCTACCTCTTCATCGCCCGCCAGCTCAACGCCCTTGAGGCAGGACGCAAAAGCCAGGACGAGCTTCCTGAGCAGCTCCTTCACGAAGGGGTTCAAGGGCACTTCTTCCCCGTCTAAGAAGAGGGAGGCCCTGCGCTCCTTACCGGCCAGCATATCAGCTATCTTGTCCGCCAGCGCCCTGAGTTCTTCAAAACCAAAGTAGGGTGCCCTCGGCCTTGCCTCGCCAGGCCCGCCCGGCCCCACGAAGGCTAGGATGGGCTTGAGGGCCCCGCTCGCCTCCAGCTCGACGGCCTTCCCCGGCTCCTTGACCACCACGATCTTCAGGACCCGGGGGTCCCTCCCGAAGATGGAGCTGAAGCCCTCCATGATGAGGATGTCGCAGCCCTGGGAGGCCAAGGCCAATATCTCGTCGGGGCCGAGCTCCCCGGTCCTCACACGCCTTATGGTGCTCACCTCACGTGGGGCCACCAACGTGACGGCATCTGCGCCCGCTTCTGCGTGCCTCCAAGAATCCTTGCCCGGCCTGTCCAAGCTGAAGCCTTCCTCGGGCACGTGCTTTGCCGTGCTGACCTTAAACCCCTTGGCCTTGAGGGCCCTTACGAGTTCTTCGACTACCTTCGTCTTGCCCGAGCCCTTCTCCCCCACCACGGCCAGGGTCAGGCGGGCCTTGAGCAAGGCGGGCCCCCTCACTTCAACACGCCTATCTTCATCAGGTATCGGCCGTAGGCCACCAGGGCCGCCATGACGGTGGCAGCGTCCTCTGGCGACTCGCAGGCCGGTATGCCGTATTTGTCGAACTTGCGCCTTATGTAGATGGCCATCTCCGTCTCGCCTATGTCGCATGCGACCACGGGCTTCTCGTGCTGCCTCGCTATGGCAGCTACCTTGTCCACGTATTCCTCGGATAGGGCCGGGACGTGGTGGAGGCCCATTATTATGACGCCGTGTATGTCCGGGTCCTCTAAGGCTATCTTCAGGGCTTCCTCGAACATGTCGGCCGTGGCAGAGCCCGTCAGGTCGATTGGGTTCCCTATGGCGGCGAAGGGAGGTATCTTGCCTTCCTCTATGAGCTTCCTAAGCTTCGCCTTCGTCTCCTCGGAGAACTCCGGGACCACGAGGCCCCTCATCTCGCACTCGTCCACGGCCATTATGCCCGGGCCGCCAGCGTCCGTTATCACGGCTATGTTGGGCCCCCTGGCCGGCGGCTGCATGGCAAGCGTCTTGCCTATGTCGAAGAACTGCTCCATGTTCTGGGCCCTTATTATCCCGCACTGGGAGAAGGCAGCATCGTAGACCTCGTCGACGCCAGCTATGCTGCCCGTGTGTGATTTGGCGGCCCTGGCGCCCGCCCCCGTCCTACCCGACTTAAGGGCCACTATGGGCTTCTTGCGTGTTACCTCCTTGGCCACCTCCATGAACCTACGGCCGTCCCTGACGCCCTCTATATACATGAGTATGACCTTGGTCCTCTCGTCCTCCTTCAGGTATTCCAAGATATCTGCCTCATCCACGTCGCACCTGTTCCCGAAGCTCACGAACTTGCTCAAGCCGAGCTGGATGCCCGTCATGTAGTCCAGGGCGGCAGCCCCGAAGGCACCCGATTGGCTGAGGAAGGCTATCGTGCCCGGCATGGGCCTGGGCGTAGCCACCACCTCCTCGCCCGTGCTCAGGACCTTCGTCTCGGGCAGGAAGAGCGTGTCAACGCCCGTATAAGGGTCGAATACGCCAACGCAGTTCGGCCCCAATATCCTTATGCCTGCATCACGGCCGATTTTGACCACTTCCTCCTCAAGCTCGTAGTTCCCTACCTCGCTGAAGCCAGAGGTTATTATTATGGCGGCCCTCGCCTCCTTGCGGGCTGCCTCACGCATGACGTCTGGCACGAACTTGGCCGGGACCACTATGACCACGAGCTCCACCGGGCCCGGGATGCGCCTGAGGCTCGGGTAGCAATCGAAGCCCAGTATGCTCTTCGCTTTAGGGTTGACCGGGTAGAGCTCCGCCTTCAGGAGGCCCCTGCGCTTGTTCTCGGCCAGGTTCTTGAAGATGACGTGGCCGGCCTTGTTCACGTGCCTCGAGGCCCCGACGACTGCGATCGAGCTGGGCTCGAAGAAGGGCCTGAGCTCCTCGGCTACTTTCCCCACCCTCACCCACCGGGCCTAATTAGCTTCGGACCGGAAAACCTTTGCTCACTATTCATGGACCCGACGTTTTTATCTGGCTGGGCCAGTAAGTTGGGTGGCGATGACGAGTTTGCCGAGTGCCGAGGGATGACGTCAGACCCCTTGCTACCGAGCCTCCTCGAAGCCGCATGGCTTCTTGGGGCCGTAGAAGCGGCTCAGGAGCTCTACCACGCCCAGGGGTTCCTCGCCGGGGGCTGGCTCCACCTTGGCCTTTAGGCCCTTGAGGCTCGGCATGCCGGTGCTGTGCGTCTCGTGGCTGACCAACATGCTGGCGTAAGGGCCGTAGGGCACGAATATGATGCCCTTCTGCCTCCTCTCCTCCTCGACTATCCTGGCCCTCAGGACCAGGGAGCCGAAGTTGGTCGTCACTCGGACCGGGTCGCCCTCCCTGACGCCTATGGCCTTGGCATCCTCTGGGTCCATGAAGCACGAGCACACCTCTTCTAAGTAATCACGGCTCGTCTTGCCGCTCTCCTTGCCCGTCCCCTGGTATATCGAGCGCCCGGTCACCAGGAAGACCTCAAGGCACCTGGCCTTACCGCCCCCCAAGGCCAGCTAGCCCTCCCCTGGCTTCCTGGGCTTCTCTATGAGCTTTACCTTCTCCAGCAGGACGCCCTTCTTGTTGTGCGGGGCCCTGAAGACCGTATCACCATACTTCTCTATCTCACGGGCCTCGTCGGCGAGCTTGGCTGCCTCACGCATGAGCTCGTGGGCAGCAGCCACTATGTGCGTGTATTGCTCCCACTCCCTCACCTTGAAACAGCCCTCGACCGTCAAATCGGCCACCTTGGCGGCCATCTCGTAGGCAGCCATGGCCTTAGCACGTGCGTATGGGTTCGTGAAGCGGGCCGCTCGGATGGCCTCATCACGGCTCAAAACGAGCCTGGGCAGCTCGGGCCGGCGGCCGGCCTTCAGGTCCTCTATGGCCTTGTCCACGGCCCTCACGATGACGTGGTAGACGCCCGTGCAGGCCAGGACCTTTATCAGGTCGGCGTTGTAGATGGCCATCTCCGTCGGGTCCAGGAACTCACGCCGGGCACCTATCATGGAGTCCGCTGGCACGATTATGTAGCCCATGCCCTTGGCCTCTATGTCCTTCACGGCCTTCTTGCCAGGGCCATCCGTCACGACTATGGTCGGGACGCCCGCCTTCGCCAGGAGCTCACGGCCCTCCGCCGGGCCGGGGAGGGCTGCGTTGGGGCTCGCCATGAGGACCAAATCCGGCTTGAACTCGAGCAGCTTCTCCACGACCTCCCTGACCTCCTCGGGCGTCAGCTTAGGGCCGGAGCCGACCACCCGCACGATTATGTCGCCCCTCTCGGCCCTCTCGTCAAGCAAGATGTCCAACAGGACGGAAGAGCCTATGTTGCCCGTCTTCACCACGCCTATCCTAACGGGCCTTTCGGCCGACAAGCCCGGCACCGGCCGGGCGGTCAGAGGCCGTGATATAACGGTTTCGCCTATCTGATGGCTATCCTCTTCAGCCCCGGCACTTTATCGAAATCCCTATCGTCTGATATCACTACTTTATCCAGGCTTAAAAGGAGGGCCTGATAACAGCATGGTGCTTACGGTCGGTTGGGCGGAGGGCGAAGAGGACCTCGGTATCAGCGACCGGCATGCTCCATCAACCACTTGTAAGCCCTTTCCTCGTCTGCCTCTTCATCATAGGGCCCCTTCACCAAAAGCCCTAATTCCTCAAGAGAAGCCTTCAGCTCGAGCTCCTC
>CAZVRS010000005.1:0-4689 GCA_964630115.1 uncultured Candidatus Bathyarchaeia archaeon
GCTCCATAATATCCGTGAGGAACAGGCTGTACGCGATCCCATCTTACCAGGTGAAGGCCGTCGAGACGACAGGGGCCGGTGATGCCTACATAGGGGCCTTCTTGGCTGAGTACGCCAGGGGCGAGGACCCGGTCTGGTGTGCCTGCGTGGGTTCTGCGGCAGCATCCTTCACCGTAGAGGACTTCGGCCCGAGGAGGTTCGGGGATAGGGAGGAGGTAGTGAAGAGGGCCCAGGAGATATACGAGAACGTGGTAGAGGTCTAGGGACCGGGGGAGGGGAGTTGGGCAAGATATCAAAAGGCCAGAAGTGCAGCGTCGTCGGGTGTGGTGCGCCAGCCGTCAGGTCCCTGCCAGCCGATGCAGTTGCTAGGGCTGGCCTGAGGGTGGAGGGGGGCCGTAGGGCCTACCTCTGCCGGGAGCACTACAAGGAATACAAGCGCAGGACGAGGAAGGAGAGGAAGCTGGAGAAGTGGAAGTTCATGGGCTAGGCCAGGGGTTAAAAGCCCCTGCGCCAGCGCTCTTGGAAGGCGAGGTAATGGCCTTGGCGGAGGCGAGATACCTCGTCATAGATAGGTCTGGCCACGAGCACGAGCTCGACCTAGCGGACCCGGGGAAATGCCCTCCCGTGGCCGAGGACCCCATGCTCAAGCAGTTCATATTGAGCGAGGAGGTAGGCTACATGCCCCACGAGCCGCCAGCCCACATAGAGCTCATGAGGAGGCTTGAGCTCGTCGATTACGAGCCAGCGAGCGACGTAGGGCACATGCGCTTCTACCCGAAGGGGGCCCTGATGAAGGACCTCATAGCAGATTGGGTTCTGGACGTGGCCCTCAGCCTGGGCGCCATGGTGATAGAGACGCCGACCATGTATAGGGCTGATGAACCGGACATAAGGGCCCAGGCCGAGAGGTTCGTGGAAAAGGACTACAAGCTCCAGGTGGGGAACAAGGTCCTCTTCCTGCGCTTCGCAGGCGACTTCGGCCTCTTCAGGATGATGAAGGACGTGAAGATGAGCGTCAGGCAGCTACCCGTCCGGGTCTTCGAGATAGCACCCAGCTACAGGCTCGAGACGAGGCGTGAGTGCGTGGGCCTGAGGCGCATGAGGAAGTTCACCATGCCCGATCTACACTGCTTCTGCAAGGACGTGGAACAGGCCCTGGAGGAGTTCAGGCTCCTCACGCTCAAGTATGCGGAACTCCTTAGGGGCCTCGGGCTGGACTTCGTCCACGCCTACAGGGCCGAGGAAGCCTTCTACGAGGAGAACAGGGATTTCTTCGTCAAGCTGGCCGTTGAGCTAGGCAAGCCCACGCTGGTCCAATTGATGCCCGAGAGGAAGCACTACTGGGCCCTGAAGAACGAGTTCCAATACGTGGATTCCGTGGGGAAGAGCTTCCAGCTCTCCACCGTCCAGGTGGACGTTGAGGACAGCGAGCGATACGGCATAACTTACGTGGACACGGACGGGACCGAGAAAGGGTGCATAATCGTCCACTCAAGCCCAGGCAGCATAGAACGTCTCATGTGCGCCGTCCTTGAGGAGGCAGCCAAGATGATGAAGGCCGGTGGGCTGGCCATGCTGCCGACCTGGCTCTCGCCCACGCAGGTCAGGGTCATACCCATAGCTGACAGGCACCTGGACTACGCCCTGAGGGTGGCCGAGGAGCTCGTCAGAGCCGGGATAAGGGCCGACGTGGACGACAGGAGGCGCTCCATGGATTGGAAGATACGGGCAGCCGGCATGGAGTGGGTGCCCTACGTTGCTGTCGTGGGCGATAGAGAGGTGGCCGAGGAAACGGTCATGGTAACCATAAGGGCCAAATCGGGGCCCGACAGGCCCTACAAGGTCAGCATGACCGTGGAAGAGCTCAAGCAGGCGATCCTGAAGGAGCTTGAGGGGAAGCCCAGGAGACCGCATTACCTGCCCATGAGGCTCTCCATGAGGCCTGCCTTCAGGTAGGCTAGCCTTGATCTCAAAACGCATCCTGGTGGCTTCTTTTGCAACGGCCTTCATGGGGACCATGGCCTTCAGGATAAGCGTCCCAGCCGTGGCCTTCTACACGAGGACGGTTCTCAAGGGGACCATGCTCGAGCTGGGCTTGCTCACGACCTCCTTCTTCGCCGCCAGGGCCATAGCAGCCGTCCTGGCTGGCGAGTTGGCCGATAGGGGCCTGAAGCTTCACGTCCTGGCTTCCTCATGCTTCCTAGCGCACTCCGTAGTCGTCATGTCATACCGCCTAGCCAGGTCCTGGTCCTCCGCCATGGTCCTTAGGGCGCTCCAGGGCATCTTGAACGGCCTGGCCTGGACATCCGTTCAGTTCGTCCTCGGGGCAGCCGTCAGGACGGAGATAAGAGGGCGTGCCTATTCCATTTACTTCGCATTCGGCTCCCTGGGGGGATTTGCAGGGAATATAGCTTACTCCCTCATGGCAAGCCCGTCTTTATCCAAGCCCGTGGCCCTATCGGCCCTCGCATTCTCCCTCTCGGCCCTCACGTCAATGTTCCTCGTCAGCCCAGGCCTGTCGGGCGGGAAAAACGGGCGCCCAGGGGCCCAAGGAGGGCGATACCAAGGCCCCAGGGGCAGCCGCCTTCTGGCTTGGACATCCTTCATGGTGTTCGGGAGCAGGGCTTTTGCGTCCCTACTGACCGGGGATGTGATCTACATCTACTTGAGCGAGGTCCTCGGGGTAGGCTCTTCCCTGGCCAGCGCCATAGTGGGCCTCGGCAACCTGGTGGGCCTGGTGGCCAGCATGGCTATCTCCTGGGTTGCGGACAAAAAGGACGATAGGTTGGCCCTCTCCCTGGTCGTGAGCCTCTCATCGGCAGGCGCCCTCACGGCAGCCGTCAGGCACGCCCTCCTGGGCGTGGTGGGGTTCCTCCTGTTGGCCATGGGCGTGATCAGCTTGATGCCTTTGGTCAGGAGGATCGTCATGACCTACCAGCGCAGGAGGGGCCTAGCCCTGGGCGTGGTGGGGGCCGTCGGGAACGTGGGCACGGCCTCAAGCTCCGTGCTGTTCGGCGGCTCGCTTCAGCTCCTGGGGGCCTCCACGGTGGCCGTGCTGGGCCTGGAGTTCGTTGAGGCCCTGCTCGTGGTCTCGCTGG
The DNA here is from genome assembly GCA_964630115.1 of uncultured Candidatus Bathyarchaeia archaeon. Classification (GTDB taxonomy): domain Archaea; phylum Thermoproteota; class Bathyarchaeia; order EX4484-135; family EX4484-135; genus EX4484-135. The sequence goes on from CAZVRS010000005.1 coordinate 3,099, forward strand.
GCCTGTTGGCCGTAATAATTGCCTCCGTCGTGATGGCCAGGAGGGCCCTGGGCCTCATACGATGACCACCTTCAGGGCCTTGACGCCCTTCCTCGTCCTCAGGGCGTCAGCCAGGGACCTTATCCTGGCCACATCGCCCCTGACGGTTATGACCTCAAGGCATTCCTCCTCCGTGAGGTGGACGTGCATGGTGGCCACTATGAGCTCGTCGTGCTCATGCTGTATCTCCAAGAGCTCCTGGACCAGGCCTGGCTTCCTGTGGGCGTAGAGCATGATTATGACCCCGCTGACCTCGCCCGAGAGGGCCTTAAGCTCCTTGAACTCGGACAGGAAGGACCTCATGGCATCTTGAACTGCCTTGGAGCGGTTGGGATACCCCATCTTCACTATGGCGTCGTCGAACTCCGCCAGCAGGTCGGAAGGAATGGAAATGCAGACCCTTTCCAGCTTGCCCATGCCACGCTACCTCGGCACGGGAGTTTTTAATACTTGCCCTCGGGACCCGGTGGCAGATGGGAACGGGCCTGCTGAGGGCAGGGGACATAGAGGTCCGCTTGCTCTGGTTCGACAGCCTCGGGGCCAAGAGCAGCTCGATACTGGTCCGGACGCCCGACCTGGCCGTCTTGGTCGACCCTGGTGCAGCAGCCATGCAGCCCAGCTACCCCCTCCCGGCACGGGAGAAGGCGGAGCTGAAGGCCAGGGCCCTTGAGGTCATAAGCAGGGCCTCGAGGAAGGCAGATGCCGTGGTCATAACGCACTACCACCACGACCACTACATGAGGTTCGACCAAGGGCCCTTCGTGAAGGCCGTTTACGAGGGCAAGCTGATATGGGCCAAGGATCCCAACTGCTACATCAACAAGTCCCAGTGGGAGAGGGCCAGGGAATTCTACGGCCGGATGTGCGAGGAAATAGGCCACTTCGGGCTTGAGGAGGTCCTCGGGCCACCGAAACAAACCGGCTTCAGGGACCCGGTCCAGGAGCTGAGGCTGGCACTGAGCAGGGACTTCAGCGATTACCAGGCCAGGAGGGAGGAGCTGCTCTCCAAGGGCCGCTCTTGGTTCCAAAAGCTGGCCGAGGGGCTGTGGGCCAGGAAGCCCTGGATCCCGGACCTAGAGCTCGGCAGGACCCGTGTGGAGTTCGTCGATGGCCAGGAGAGGGAGGTGGGGCACACGGCCCTGAGGTTCGTGGGGCCCTTCTTCCACGGCGTGGAATACGACCGGGTGGGCTGGGTCTTCTCCCTCGTGGTGGAGAGGGGCGGGGCTAAGCTCCTATACAGCTCGGACCTCCAGGGCCCCGTGATAGAAGATTATGCGGAATGGATAATATCTGAGGACCCGGACCTGCTCATCTTGGACGGGCCGCCGACCTACCTTCTCGGCTACATGTTCAACAAGATCAACCTGTCTAGGGCTGTGGAGAACATATGCCGCATGATAAGGGCCGTTAGGGCGGACCCGGTAATATTGGACCACCACCTATTGAGGGACGTGAAGTATGCCCAGAGGATAGGTCGGGTCTACGATGTGGCCCGTGAGACCGGCAAAGCGGTTCTGACGGCCGCAGAACTCATGGGCGAGGAACCCATGAT
>CAZVRS010000005.1:4789-8553 GCA_964630115.1 uncultured Candidatus Bathyarchaeia archaeon
GCGCCCCAGCCTCCTCAAGGCCTCTCCTCACGGGAAATGCGGCCCGGGTTATTTATGTCCTCTCGTCCGCATAGAGCTTATACCGTCCCCCGGTGCCCCCTGCCGTGATGAGCGTCCAGCTGCCCAAGCAGCCAGAGGTCAACATAGGCATGGTGGGCCACGTGGACCACGGCAAGACCACCATAGTAGAAGCCATAACGGGCGTCTGGGCCGCCCGGCACAGCGAGGAACTCAGGCGTGGCATAACGATAAAGCTCGGCTATGCGGACGCACCCGTCTACAAGTGCCCCGTCTGCGAGGAGCCAGCCAACTACTCCACGAGCCCCGTCTGCCCGCACTGTGGGGCCGAGACGGAGTTCCAGAGGGGCCTGAGCTTCGTGGATGCCCCGGGCCACGAGGCCCTCATGGCCACCATGTTGTCCGGGGCCGCCGTCATGGACGGGGCTGTCCTGGTCATAGCCGCCGACGAGCCCTGCCCGCAGCCGCAGACCCGTGAGCACCTGGCGGCCATAGAGATCATGGGCGTGAAGAACATAGTGATAGCCCAGAACAAGATAGACATAGTGAGCAAGGAGAGGGCCCTCGAGAGCTACCAGGAGATACTGAAGTTCATAGAGGGCACCATAGCGGAGGGGGCCCCGATAATACCCATATCGGCCCAGAGGAAGGTCAACATAGATGCCCTATTGTGGGCCATAGAAAAGCACATACCGACGCCCAAGAGGGACCCGACGAAGCCCCCACGCATGTATGTCGTCCGTTCCTTCGACGTCAACAAGCCCGGGACGCCCGCCCACAAGCTCGTGGGAGGCGTCATAGGCGGGACCATAATACAGGGCAAGTTCAAGGTGGGCGATGAGATAGAGATAAGGCCGGGCGTGAAGGCGGGCGGGAAATACGAGCCCCTCTTCACCACCATAACGAGCCTCCACGCAGGGGGCAGGCCCGTCGAAGAAGCCACCTGCGGCGGCCTAGTGGGCGTCGGGACCGAGCTCGACCCGTCACTGACGAAGGCAGACGGCCTCGTGGGCAGCGTGGTCGGGAAGCCCGGGACGCTACCGCCCGTGTGGGACCACATGACGCTCGAGGTGACTTTGTTCGAGAGGGCCGTAGGCACGAAGGACATGGTGAAGGTAGAAGCCATAAAGAAGGGTGAGGCCCTCCTCCTGGACGTCGGGACAGCCGTCACGGCTGGCGTCGTGACGGCCGTCTCGGGCAATAGGGTCGAGCTGAAGCTCAGCAGGCCCGTCTGTGCGGAAGAAGGGGCCAGGGTGGCCTTGAGCAGGCGGATAGGGAGGTGGAGGCTCATAGGATACGGCATAATAGCGTGAGTTCAGCCCTTGAGGACGACCCTTACTTCCTCGCCGGATATCTCCTCCAACAGGCCCGATAGGGCCTCTAGTTCTTCTTCGAGCTTCTTCCTGAGGGACTTCTGCCTGGCCCTCAGGGAGCTCATGCGGGCCTCCAGGAGGCCCACCTTCTTCTCCAATTCCGATATGCGTGCCGAGAGCTCCTCAAGCTCCCTCAGGGCCTCCACCACCTCCCCGGAGCTCCTCATGGACTCGAGATCGCTCAGGGCCTTCTTGCACTTGAGCTGAAGCTGGGCCAGGGAACCGGATAAGGCTCCCTCAAGCCACTTCCTCAGCTTCTCGGCCTTGCTGGGCTTGAGGGCCAAGATGCCTCGTTCGACGGCCTCACCTACCTTGGCCAACAGGGACCTGAGGATAGGGTAGCCTTCTCCCTCGCCCGCCAGGGCCGAGAGAGGGTCGGACAAGTAGGCCTCTAGGGCCCTTCGCTCTTCTTGGCTTAAGGCCACCAGGCCGGATTGGGCCCTCAGCTTGACCAAGGCCTTCCAGGCATGCCTAAGCTCCGTCCTAACCTGTATCCTGAGGTTCTCGAGTTCCCTCCTAGCCTCCTCGAGCTTTGATATGGCCTCGGATTTCTCAAGCTCCTCCTTGGCCTTGAGGAGTTCGGAGAGTTCTTCCTCCAGCTTCCCCTTCTCTATGGAGAGAGAGCTCACCTCGCCCTCCAGGGCCCTGAGGTCCAAGGACAGCTTCTCTATCTTCGATATGGCCGAGCTGACCTCGTCCTTAAGCTCGAGGGGCCTGCACTTCGCCACCAGGGCATCTATGTCCCTGACTATGGACCCTATCTTACGCCAGGCCCCCCTCAGCTTCCTTCTGGCCATTATCATGTATGGGTCCATCTTAGACAGGAGGCCCAACCATTCCCTCCCTATGGCGTTGTAGATGCGGGCCAAGTCCTTCTGGAAGGCCGTCATGGAGCTGACCGAGATATCCGATGGCAGCTCCACGTCATCTAATATGCTGGTCATCATCCTGTAAAACCTAAGGGCTGCTTTCCCGGGGCCGTGCTTCCTGTGGTCTTTGTCCGAGAGGCATTTCTCCCCTTCCTTCTTCATCTTCTCACAAGCATTACGCACGTCCCTCAGGGCCTTCTCGGCGTCCTTCAAAAGGGATTTCCACTCCTTCCTCAGGGGCTTCATGGCCGATTCCAGCTTGGAATCAAGCCACTTCGGCACGTCGCCCAAGGCCAGTTCTACCAATACCGAGCCCTTACTGAGTTGGGAGTGAAACCTTAAGTGCCTTACGGGCCATCAGCCCGAGAACTCCTCACGCCTGTATATGGCATAGGCCAGGGAGGCCAGCAGCAAGCCCATGGAAGCCGATAGGCCCGTTATGAGCAGGTAGGCCTCCACGGCCTTGCCGAACATGACCACGATGGCGTAGATCGTCATGCTCGTGAAGACCAGGCCCATGGAGGCCAGTATGCCCACGGCCCAGGGGCACCACCCCCTGGCCCTGAGGAAGCCGTAGCAAACGGCCAGGTGGAGCACCACCATCATGGACACGTGGACCATGCAGGGGCTGTGGAGGACCAGGGCGGACGTGAGGCCCCCCGCCAGGCAGGCGTTCCCCAGGGCCAGGGCCTTCCTCGCCATCTCGCCCATCTTGCCACCGGCCCGCTCTAGAGGGCACGGCTTAAAAGGGATTCGCACCGCTACGTGGGTGAATGTCCCTTAGGGAGCTGTTCACCAGCCCAGCGGGCAGGTTCCTCTCGTCGGAGAGGAAGCTCGATGAAGCCGAGTGGGCCTTCCTGGGCGTCCCGCTGGACGTGAGCAGCACGTTCAGGCCCGGCTCAAGGTCGGCCCCGCTGGCCGTGAGGGAGGCATCCCTCGGCCTGGAGGTCAGGAGCCTCATCACGGGCTCACGCCTGAACGCCCTTAAGGTGTGCGACATAGGAGACCTCCACGCCACGCTCGACGTAGAGGACACGCTGCGGAAGCTGGAGGCCGTGGTTGAGGAGCTAGCCAAGGCTGGCAAGAAGGTGACCGTGGTAGGAGGAGAACATACCATAACCCTGGGCATCGTGTCGGGCCTCAAGAAGGCCCTCGGGACGCCCAAGGTCATAGTGTTTGATGCCCACCTGGACATGAGGGACGAATTTCAGGGGCTTAGGTTGTGCCACGCCACCGTCGGGAGGAGGCTGGCCGAGCTGGTAGGGCCGGACAGGCTGACCTTCTTGGGCGTCAGGGCCTGCTCGGACGAGGGGCTGGATTTCGCAAGAAATGAGGGCATAAAGGTCATCACGCCCGGTGAGCTGAGGGCCAAGGGCGTTCGCCAGGTCGTCCGCTCCCTGGAGCCCATCCTGGACCTTGAGGGGCCCCTCCACATCAGCCTCGACGTGGACGTGCTGGACCCGTCTTTCGCACCAGCCGTCCAGACGCCAGAGCCCTTCGGCCT
>CAZVRS010000005.1:8653-13427 GCA_964630115.1 uncultured Candidatus Bathyarchaeia archaeon
GTCGTGGTAGAAGACGACAGGATAATCGATGTCGGGAAGGCCAGGGAGCTCGGGCCCAAATACGGCCGTTACGAGGTCGTGGACGCCCGGGGCTGCGTCGTCATGCCCGGCCTGGTGAACGCCCACCAACACATCTCCATGAGCCTCCTGAGGGGCTACGCCGACGACCACCCGCTCAAGGAGTGGCTCGAGAAATACATCTGGCCCCTCGAGGCCAAGATGACGGGCCGTGACATGTATGTGGGCTCCCTCCTGACCTGTGCCGAATCGCTACTCGGTGGCGTGACGACCGTTAACACCATGTATCACTACCAGCCCGATTGGAACGAGGCCAAGGCCATAGCGGACATAGGCATGAGGGGCGTGGTCGGGCACGTCTGCTTCTCCTGGCGAAAGGAGGAAGACCGCAGGGCCCTTGAGGCCTTGTTCAGGGATTGGCACGGCAAGGCGGACGGCCGGCTGAGGGCCAGCGTTGACCCACACGCACCCTACACGGTCGACCCGGACTACATGGTCGAGCTGAGAGCCCTAACGGACCGTTATAACGAGCGCTACGGCCACCTGGGCCGTGTGGTAATGCACATCCACGTGGCTGAGACGCCCGACGAGCCGGACAAGATAAGGGAGGCCTTCGGCAGGGAGGTCAAGGAGGGCGTCTTCGCTTACCTGGACGAGCTGGGCGTCTTGGGCCCCGACGTGGTGGCTGCCCACTGCGTGGCCCTCACGGACCGTGATATAACCATAATGGCCGAGAGGGGCGTGAAGGCCGTTTACAACCCGGTGTCGAACATGAAGCTGGCCTCCGGCATAAGCCCCGTCGTGGAACTCCTGAAGGCCGGGGTCACGGTGGCCCTCGGGACCGACGGCCCGTCCTCGAACAACACGGCCGATATGTTCGAGACCATGAAGTTCGCATCCCTGCTCCAGAAGGTGGCCAGCGGGGACCCAACGGCCCTCCCGGCCAGGGAGGTGCTCGAGATGGCCACCATTAAGGGCGCCGAGGCCCTCTCCTGGTCGGACGAGATAGGCTCCATAGAGCCCGGGAAGAAGGCTGACATAATAGTGGTTGATCTCAGGAAGCCGCACCTGACGCCCCTCTACGACGAGGAAAGCCACCTCGTATATGCTGCTAGGTCCTCGGACGTCAGGACCGTCTTCGTGGATGGCCGACCGGTCGTAGAGGAAGGGCGCCTAATCACCATGGACTTGGAGAAGATAATGGAGATGGCCGCCAAGGCGAGGGAAGAACTGCTGTCGAGGCTGGAGGGTTGAGCCCTGGAGGCCGTTGAGCACGAGGAGACCAGGACCATATACATGATAAGGCCACGCTACCTAGTCCAAGACATAACCAGGGCCCTAACCAAGTTGGGCCTTGAGCTGTCCATGGGTAAAGAGGACGATTCGTGGTCCATAGAGGGCTCTGGCGGGGGAAGGCACGTGAAAATCACCCTGAGGAACGAGGAGTGTGTGGTCCCGGGCCTTGAGGTCTTGGGCCCCATACCGGTCAGCCAGGTCAGGGTGGTGGCCAGGGGCCCCGAGGAATTCATATCGGCCCTCAGGTATAGGCTCGAGGTAGAACTCCTGAGGTGCCTGGGCTGAATGAAGACTTACGAGGTTGAGCCTAAGGCCCCCTACAGCCTGCACCTGACCTTCATGGGCACCGAGCCAGCCTTCCCGACCGTCTACGATGGCCGATGCCTGTGGCGTGTCGTGGAGACGGGCGAAGGGCTCGTCCCGGCCCGTGTGGAGCAGGTGGGGCCGAGGGAGGAACCGCTATTGAGGGTGAAGGTCTTCTCGAGCAGGGGTTCTGACGAGGCCCTTGAGGCCCTGTGCCGTTTCCTTTGCGCCCACGACGACCTGGGGAGGGCCTACAGCAGGATGGAGGCCGACAGGGCCCTGGGGGAGATGCTGCCTTACGTCAAAGGCATGATGCCTTGGACGGCCTTCGGCCCCTTTGAAGGCCTTATCGACGCCATACTCTTCCAGCAGATATCGCTTAAGGCAGCCTTCTCCATCATAAGGAGGTTCGTGGAAGGGCTTGGCAAACCGGTCAAGATAGGGCAGCACGTCTTTTACACCTTCCCGAGGCCCGAGGACATATTGAGGGCTGGTCAGGACACCCTGAGGTCCCTCGGGCTGAGCAAGAACAAGGCATCTTACGTGCTCAACCTTGCGGAAGCCGTCTTGGAAGGCTTTGACCCAGGCAGCCTGGAGGACGTGCCAGCCGAGAGGGCCCTGGAGGTCCTCACGGGCCTTAAGGGCGTGGGGAGGTGGACGGCCGAGATATTCATGGCCACGGGCCTGAAGAAGTGGGAGGTCGTCCCGGCCGATGACCTGGGCATAAGGAGGGCCTTCCGCCAGCTCTACGGCGTGGAGGACGCAAGTGCCATAAGGTCCATTACTTCCCGATGGGGGAGGGATGCCTGGCCCATAGCCTACTACATGCTCGTCTGGTGCGAGAGGAAGGAGAGGGTCATAAGTGCCCTCAAGAAGGCCCGTTAAGCGAGTAGCTTTTAAGATGGCATGGAGAATTTACCTACCGCCCGAGAGGTAGTGGAGATGGGCAAGCGTGTGCTGGTGGCCCTGGGGGGCAACGCCATCAAGAAGGCAGATGAAATAGGCACCTACGAGCAGCAGCTGAAGGCCGTCAGGAAGACGGCCGAGCAGCTGGCTGAGATGGTGGCCAGGGGCTACGAACTCGTCATAACGCACGGGAACGGCCCTCAGGTCGGCAACCTCCTCATACAGCAGGAGGAAGGCGTGAGGCGTGGCGTCCCTCCCCAGCCCCTCGACGTCCTGAACGCCATGACGCAGGGCCAGATAGGCTACATGCTCCAGCAGAGCCTCCAGAACGCCCTCAGGGCCAGGGGCATAAGCAGGCCCGTCGTCACGGTCGTGACGCAGGTGCTCGTCAGGCCCGATGACCCGGACTTCAGGGACCCGAGCAAGCCCGTAGGGCCCTTCTACACGAGGGAGGAAGCCGAGAAGTTGGCCAGGGAGAAGGGCTACAGGATAAAGAAGGTCAAGCCTACCGGTGAGAAGGCCTACAGGCGTGTTGTGCCATCGCCCGACCCGATTGCGATAGTGGAAGGAGACGCCATAAGGTCCATGGTGGACACGGGCATGATAGTCATAGCCTCCGGCGGCGGTGGCATACCTGTCGTGGAGGAAGGCGGGTCCCTGAGGGGCGTCGAAGCCGTCATAGACAAGGACCTGGCTGGAGAGAAGCTGGCCGAAGTCGTGGGAGCCGATGTCCTCCTCATCCTCACGGACGTTAGGAAGGTCAAGCTGAACTTCGGCAGGCCGGACGAGCGTGATATAGATGAGATGACGGTTGAGGAAGCCAGGCGCTACATGGCTGAGGGACACTTCCCGCCCGGCAGCATGGGCCCGAAGGTGGAAGCCTGCATAAGGTTCCTGGAGGCTGGTGGCGAGCTGGCCATCGTAGCCCACTTGGACGAGGCCCTTGAGGCCCTTGAGGGCAGAGCTGGCACCCGGATATACCGTGGCGAAGTGCCGGCAAAAGCTAAAAGGAGCTGAGGGCCTAGGTCGGGGCGATAGGCCATGAAGTATAGGCTCATGGACGTGCTGGCCTGCCCCATGTGCAAGAAGTTCCCGCTGGAACTCATAGTCCTTTCGGAGCGGGAGCTGGAGGGCGTTGAGGCCCCCAAGGGCTTCAGATGCTCCGATTACTGCGGCCTAGAGAAGGCCTTCCTGAAGGACCTAGGGAAAGAGCCAGATTGCCGCTCCTGCTTCTCCAGGGAAATAGTGGAGGGCGTCCTCTACTGCCCTGAGTGCGGCCGCTGGTATCCGATAATAGACGAGATACCACGCCTCCTCCCGGACAGGATAAGGCAGGAGAAGGAAATAAAGAAGGTGGAGCTGGACTTCCTGAAGAAGCACGCCGATGAGCTGCCAGATAAGATAACGAGGGAAGGGAAGCCCTTCAACCTCTCGGGCTGAAGCCCCACGGTGAAAGATCGTGGATGCCGTCTTGTTCTTCTTGGAGGGCTTCCCGGAGCTCCTCTCCTCCCTCGGGATCGTAATGCTAATCTCGTCTGCGATGGCCTTCTTCCTCGTCCTGGTCATGATCTACTATGCGAGGTTCGTGAGGAAGGTGGTCCTCGGGCGTTATGAGCCCTTAGGCTCGGCGGGTCCCACGCCCGTCTTCGTGCTCAAGGGGACGCCCAGGGCCAGGTGCCCGGGCTGCGGCACCCTGGTGATCCGGGGTTGGCGATACTGCCCTTCCTGCGGCCGTGAGATAGGCTCCCTCTGGCCGAGGAAGGCCCGGGAGGGGCCGGGATAAGGCTAAGAAGCTGTGCCCCTCAACTGACGTGGGGCCGTGAAGAAGGCTAGATTGGCTGAGCGGTGATTGAGCGGGTGAGCTCCAGAGCCCCTATCACGGTCCCGGCCCCTGGCGCAGGCGTGCCCCGGAACCTCCAGAGCACGATGCCCAATAGGATGGCGAACAGGAAGAGCACGTGGATTGTGACGGTGTCCACAACATCCATGTATGAGATGGCCCCTATTATGTCGAGGAAATAGGCTAGCGGGAGCGATAGGGCTCACCTGCCCTAAAGCCCCCGTTTGCGTAGGCCCTCACGATTAAGGAGTCAGCCTGACCCGGCCTCCTCAGCTTCACCTCCAACCACATCGCCAGCCCTCCGCTCGGAGATCTCCAACTCACGTTCATAGACCTCCCGGCGCACCAGCTTAGGCACCCTGCGCACCTTCCTCCTCAACCCAGGCCACCGTATCCCAGCGAGGGATGGCG
>CAZVRS010000005.1:13527-19323 GCA_964630115.1 uncultured Candidatus Bathyarchaeia archaeon
TACAGGCCCCCCTGGCCCTGAGGACGGCCTCTGCCCTCCTGAGGTCGGCTGGCGTGTTGACGTTGAGGAAGGTGCTTAGGCCCGGGTCGATTTCCTCCAGCAGGAGCGTTGAGACATATCTGACACGCCCGAGGGACCTCAGGAAGGACCTCATGTCGTAAGGGCCTCCCGAGCTAAGCAGTTGCTCGCCAGCCCTCAGGGCCCTGCCGACCTTGTAGACGGCCTGGAGGGGTTCTATGAAGCCGTTGGGCCACCTCGGGACGGCAGCGTTCATGTGGCTCACCACGTCAAGCAGGAACTCCAAGACGGACCTTGAGGCCAAGGGCATGTCGCAGGCCAGAACGACGGCCTGCCCGGTTTTCACGGCCCTAAGCCCGGACACGAGGCCCATGAGGGGGCAGCTCGGCCCAGGCCCCTCGTCCAAGACGAGCTCGGCATCCCCCATGACGCCGGAGCGCTCCAGGGCCTCGGCTTGCTCGTCCGTGCTGGCCACCACGACCACTTCCCGGGCCACCGAGGAGGCCACGTCGAGCACGTAGCCTATCATGGGGCGGCCGCACAGCTCCAATAGCGCCTTGAACTGACCTTTCATGCGTTTTGAACTCCCACCGGCAAGCACGATCGCCGATGCCATGACGGCCCCTCACGGCAGCGGGCTGGTGTCGGAGCCCTCACGCTCCCTGACCAACTTAAGTAGGTCCTCGGTGGCCTTCGCTATGCGGACCAAGTAGGGCTTCCCGCTCCACTCGGCCCTCAGCTTGTTTATCACGTTCCTAACCCGCTCTGGGTCGGGGACCCCGAAGAGCTGCATGAAGGTCCTGGCCCTCGGGACCTTCACGGTCCGCCCGCCCACGGCTGCCATCTCGACCCCGAGCTTCTTCACTTCCTTGCCCACGGCCACGCCGGCCAGGTCCTCCCCTAGCCCGAGGCCCGACATGGTTATGGGAATCACGTCCCCGAAGTCGAATATGCGGCCCACCAGGCCCTTGTGGACCACTATGTCCGTTATGGTCTCGTAACGCAGTATCCTCTCTTCCTTGGACACGAACTTCTTCGCTATTATGATCCTCTGGTCCGTTATGTAATACCTGTGGCCACGCCTGTAGAACTCCACCACGAAGAAGCCCAGGACGCCGCTGGCCACGGTCAGCAGGCTCAGGTGGTCGGGGCCCAGGTTGAACTTGAGGACAAGGGCTGTCCCAGCCACGCCCATGAGCACTGAGCACACGAGGGGCCAGAACGTTATGTGGAATATGCCTACTATGAGCGGGACGGCCAATATGAGGGCCCACCAGATCAGCAGGGCAATCGGAGCCCCTGGGGTGGTCAGAACGCCCTGAAACCATGGCGCTAGTTGGGGGAGGTATTTCTCGATGAGGTATTTGAAGCCGATGCCCACGGCCAGGTAGTAAATGCATATCGAGATATACCTCATGAAGGCCAACGGGTGGGGCATCAGCTCCATTATGAGTTTCTCGCCCTCAAGCAGCTCCGGGCCTCCCAAACTCCCGGCACCACGGCTAGATGTTGAACAGGCCCACTTATGTCCTTTTCGCCCGGCCTTATACAGCCCACGCCAGCGGCCTAGAGGTGCTCCACGCCATCCCTGAAGTCCAAGAAGCCCTCTACCTTCTTGCCTATCAAGCTCACCACATCAGATACGTCCTCCATCACGGACGCATCGCCCGGGGCTGAGCTCCTCAGCTTCTCAAGCCTCCTGACGGTTTCCAAGAGGCACCTCTCCGCCAGCCTCGTGAGGGCCTTCAGCTTGTTCACCTCTTCCGGGTCAACTTCTCCCCCGCTCGCCAACACCTTGTCTATGGCATCCCTCAGCTTGACGGCCTCGCAGTAGGCCTTCATGAAATCGCAGTAAGATGCCTTGGCCAAGAACAAGGCCATTCTTGGCTTCTCCTCGGCAGCCGAGGCAAGCCTCATGAACATCCTGGAGCACTCGTGGTAGAGCCTGACGGCTTCGTCCATGAGGCCCGAGCTAAAGGAACTCTCCGCCTTGACTAAGAGGTTGTTGGCCCGTTCCTCGGTCGGCTGGGGGCCTGGCTCCGACATGCTCACCCCTTCAGCACGAGGTAGTGTGCTCTCGGGCGGGCAGTTGGCCAACCCTAACGTGGGCGACCTCTCCTCCATCCTAGCGGTCACTCAACCGGGGTCATTTTAAGAACTCTCGGGATGCCCAACGCACTCCGGGCCCATGGGAGACCCGTAAAAGACTTTAGGGCCCAAGGGCTTTGGGGTGCGGCATGAAGCTCGGCCTCTCGCTCCTGTTCCTCCTCGGGAAGCCGCTCAAGAAGGCCCTCTCGGTCGTCCCGAGGGCCGTGGAAGAAGGCGTCCAGGTCATAGAGCTCGTTGACGAGGCCTTCCACTCCCTCAGCGGGAAGAAGCTATCCCTCGTGGCAGATGCCCTATCCTGCTTCGACTTGAGCATAGCCGTCCACGGCCCCTTCGTGGACGTGAACATAGGATCGCCCTACGAGCCCATGAGGAGGTTCGCCCTGAGGAGGCACTTCAGGTCCATGGAGGCGGCGGCCAAGATAGGTGCTTCTTCTTGGATATTCCACCCGGGCCTCAGGACGGGCGTGACGTATTACTACCCGGGCGTAGAATGGCATAAGACCATACAATCCATAAGGGAGATATACCGGAAGGCCGACGAGCTGGGCATAACGGCCCTCTTGGAGAACGGCACGGAGCCCGTCCCCTTCGTCCTCAAGAAGGTGGAGGACTTCGAGCGCCTCCTCTCCGAGCTTGGGGGCGATGTTGACCTAAAGCTGGCCTTCGACGTAGGACACGCCAACCTAAACGGCCAGATCCAGGATTTCATAAGGGCTTTCCCGGGCCTCATAGAGCACGTCCACGTCCACGACAACGACGGCAAATCCGACCTGCACTTGGGCCTGGGCAAGGGGACCGTGAACTGGCCTGAGGTCATAAGGGCCCTGAAGGAATCGGGCTACAACGGGCCTCTGGTGGTCGAGAGCGTTGAGGATGTCTGGGAGAGCCTGGCCTTCCTCAGGTCCCTCCTAGCCTGATGGACAAGACGGTGCTGTATATGGGCCCTGAGGGCGTGAGGACGCTCTTCTTGAGCCTAACCTCCTCGGCCCTGAAGGAGCCAAAACTCGTGGTGGAGTTCTCCATTATGGCCCTGACCAGCTCCGGCGTCCTGGACTTCACCCTGGCCACCGTCACGTGGGGCGTGAAGCCCTTCGGGTCCGGCCTGAAGCCCAACCGCCTTAAACAGGGCTTGAGTTCCTCGTAGATGGCCTTTAGCTCTTCCGAGCCCCTCCCGACACCGACCCATATGACCCTGGGCCTCCCAGAGCTCGGGAAAGCTCCTACGCCCGTGAGCTCGACCACGAAGGGGCCGGTCTTGAGGGCCCTGAGGCAATCCCCTATCCGCTCGGCCGTGTATGGCGTTATGTTGCCCAAGAACCACAGCGTTATGTGTATGTTCTCCCTCTCCACCAGCTTCAGGGAAGCCCTCGTCCCAGCGAGGATGGCCTGGAGCTCGCCTATCCTGTCCAAGACGGATGGCTCTTCCACGTCTATGGCTATGAAGGCCCTGAAGCTCAACCCACGCACCTCGGTGTGGGCGCCTCGTGCTCACATAAGGCTTCTTCAGGCCCCGGTTTCGTAGCCCAGGCGCTCATACTTGGCCTTCACTTCTTCTATCCGGCCGCAGGACAGAGGGCCTTCTTCGCAGTAGCCCTTCTGGAAGCAGTAGGGGCCGGCTTTCCTGAAGAGCTCTGGCTCGACACGCCTGCACAGGACGAGCATCTGGTCCGCCAGGGCCCTTATCTCGTGCTGGGCCCTGTTGCAGCACCTGAGGCCGAAGAAGTGGTATAGAGCCGAGCCCGTCATGGTGACTATTATGTTGCTCGGGGCAGCGTTCGGCAGGACGAAGCGTGCGTCTTCCTCCGGGACCCCGAGCCCTATGAGCTTGTTGTAGATATACTCAGAGGCCCTCATGAAGCCCCTGAAGAAGACATCGGCTTCAGGACGGGACATCACGGACGGGGGCTCGACTGCCTCGTCGGCCAGGCGTTCCACACGCACGTATCTCTGGCTCTGCTGGCTGTAGGAGGCCAACCTGTGCCTGACTAGCTGGTGGGTGCAGGCCCTGGATAGGCCCGATATGGCGAAGGTAAAGGACAAGTGCTTCAGGAGCTCCCCCGGGCTTATGCTCAGCCCCTCGGCCTCAAGGGCCTCTAGCACGAGCCTTGAGGGCACGTATGATATGAGCCTAACCTCCACGCCCCACCACCCTCTCCCAGAGGACGGGAGATGCCTTCCTCAGGGCCTCGGAGAAGGCCTCCTTGACCTGGCCGGGGAGGTCGTCCATCAAGGCCGATATGAGCGTCCTGAGGTTGCAGCTCAAGAGCCACTTCCCTCCCCCGAGCCTCGAGACATCGAAGAACCTGTCCTTCAGGAGGAGTTCCAAGACCTCCCTTTCATCGCCCTCGGCCAAGAAGATCAGCCTGTTGTGCTCTAGGACGGAGCCGTGCTTGAGTATCATCTTCCTCAGAAGCTTCTCCACCTTATCGGGCCTCCCCCTTAGGTCCTCGAATATCTCCTGGGGCCTCCTCCTAGAGCTCGTGGTCAACATGGCCGTGGCTATGACGGTTTCGACCTCGGGGCTCACGGCCAATAACTTCAGCCTCATCGCCCAGCCTTACGTGGGCATCCTTCTTATGCTTTTTGCACGCATTTATAAAGCCCAGGTTATCCGGGAGCCCCGGCCCCGATGTCTTTTCAGCAAATCGGTATCTCGCCCCTGGCGAGCTTCCAGATGAGGTCCTTGATGGAGTCCAATTCCGCCTCCATGACGTCCTTTATCTGCCCTTCTACTTCCTTCAGCTTCGTCCCAGGCTCGAGTATGACCTGGGAAGCGGCCACGAGGGGCTCGTCAACGGGCTTGCCTATCTGGCTCAGGAGCCACACATAGACCTCCCTCAGGCCCGGGACCTGCTCGTATATGGACCTGGCCATCTGGTGCGTGAGGACGTTATATATCTTGCCCACGTGGCTAACCGGGTTCTTGCCGGCCGCAGCCTCGGAGCACATGGGCCTGTTCAAGGGTATGACGCCGTTCACCCGGTTCCCCCGCCCAACCTGGCCCGAATCACCGCTGTCGGCGCTCGTCCCCAAGACGGTCAGGTAGACGCCCTCAAGGCCCCTGCCGGGCCTGTCGAGCACGTTTATGTTCACCTTGACCTCGGAGAAGTCGAACTTGTCCTTGACGAACTCCTCCACACGCTCCAGCACGGCTTCCTTGGCCCTGAAGTAGGCTGCCTCGTTCTCCACGAACCTGTCGACGAAGGCGAGGGCTATGGTGAGCTCCAGCCTATCGCAGAGCCTCAAGCCCATTACCTTCACGTCCTCGCCCGTCTCCGGGAACTCCTTCTTGAACTCAGGCGAATTGATGAACTTCTCGACCTCTAGGACAGCCATTTCCGTCTTGCTCATGGGCGCATAGCCTACTGCGGCCGATGTATCGTTGGCCCCTATCTTCTCCCTCTTGAATATGTCAACGAGGGATGGCGAGCCCGGCTTGAGCTCGACCTGGTATTTCACGTGCTCCTCAGGGTCCACTAAGCGCATGTTCTCCCTGAACCAGTCCTTGGCGGCCTTCACAACTATCTCCTCGAGCGGTATGACCTCACCTTGAAACTCGAAGGTAGCCCTGTCCCCGAAGACCAAGAGCATGGGCTTGAGGATCCTCCCGCCCCCGAACCTTATCTCGGCTTCCCCAGCCACGAGGAGGGATTTGTCCACGTTGTGGTG
>CAZVRS010000006.1:0-18388 GCA_964630115.1 uncultured Candidatus Bathyarchaeia archaeon
GAGGGCCCTGGACGGGGCCATGAAGGCCCTGATGCACGCCAGGGCGTCCGGCAGGGAAATGGACTTCTACGCCTTCTACTCCCGGGTCCTCGAGGGCCTCGGCATAGAGCCTTCACGCCCGATCCTCGATGGCCTGCTGGACCTATACTTCGATTGTTTTGCCTACACGGTCAAGCCGGGCGTGAGGGCAGTCCTAGAGGCCCTCTCGGGCCAGTTCAAGCTCGGCATCATATCTAATGCCATAAGCCCCTGGCCCAGGAGGTTCCTGGAGCTGGAGGGGCTGGACAAATACTTCAGCACGGTCGTCATATCCGGCGAGGTGGGGTGGAGGAAGCCCCACAAGAGGATATTCGAGTTAGCTCTATCCGAGCTGGGCGTGAGGCCCGAGGAAGCCGTCCACATAGGGAACTCGCCAGAGGAAGACGTCTTCGGCGCCAAGTCGGCCGGGATGTGGGCCATCCTGCTGGCCTGGGAGGGAGTGCCCGAGGAGCTTAAGGTCCAGCCGGACGTGATAGTGAGCTCCATATCGGAGCTCCCGGGCGCCCTCGAGGAGCTGGCCGAGGGCCTGACGCCATGAGGGAAGAACTGCTCGACCTGCTAGCCTGTCCTTCCTGCCGGGGGGAGCTAGAACTCGAGGCATCCTCGGGCGGGGATGGCGAGGTCATAAGGGGCCGTTTGACCTGCCCGTCCTGCAGAACGTCTTACCCGATCGAGGAAGGCATACCACGCCTCCTGTCCCAGCCCTGCCCCAGGGCCTACAGGTCCCTTATGGCCTACTACGATGCTTATGCGCCCCTCATGGACCGGAACTACCACAACCCGAGGATAGCCTACATGAGGGCGGTCGAGGACGCATGCATAAGGGCCACCAGGCCCTCTGGGACGGTCCTCGACGTGGGCTGTGGGACGGGCCGTCAGGCCATACTGCTGGCCGAGCTAGGGTGCCATGTGGTGGCCACGGACATATCCGTGAGGATGTTGCTGGAGGCCAGGAGGAGGCTGTTCGCCAGGGGGCTGAGCGGGAGCGTGGAGCTAATTCAGGCTTCTGCCGACGCTCTGCCCTTCAGGCCCAGCGTCTTCGACAGGGCTTACTCAATATTCGGGGCCTTCAACCACGCCCCGAGGTGGCCCAGGGGCCTGAGGCAGGTCCAGGAGGCCCTTAAGGCCGGGGGCACCTTCCTGATGACGGTCCTCAACAGGCTCCAGCTGACCTGGTGGGCCGATGCGGTCCTCAGGCGTGACAAGAAGGGCCTGCGTAGGAGGCTGGCGACGGACCTATGCTACATAAGGGTTCGTGTTCCGGGCCGGAAGAAGAAGCTGAAGCTCTGGACCAAGTTGTTCTCGCCCCGGGAGCTCGAGGAGGCCCTCAGGTCGGCTGGCTTCAGGGACGTGAGGCTCGGGAGCGTCCTCATATTCCTCAGGCCTAAGTTCAGCTACACGCCCCACACGGACCTCAGGGGCCTCGAGGCCGGGCTGGCCGAGCTCGAGGAAAGGGTGAGGTGGCTGCCCCCCTTCAGCCACCTGGGCGCCTACCTGATAGCCCTGGCCGGGAAATGAAGAGAAGCGAATAAAAGGAAGGGGAAAGCCCGGCTCCCTTAAAGGTCGAGGGCATCTGCCACGTCCTTTAGGCCGAGTTCCTCGAGCTTGGCCCTGGTCGGGAGGCCCGTCTCGGGGTCCCAGCCCCTCAGCTCATAATAGGCCTTGAGGAGCTGGTTGAACTTCTCTTTGTCCAGCTTAAAGCCCTTCACGACGCCGTTCGGCACGGGGTCCTCAAAAGCACGGTCGGGCAGCCTGTCCTCACGGCCCGTCAGGCCCCTCCTGGCGTTTATGGCCCTGGTGAGGTTGAAGATGCGCTCAGAGCCCTTCAGCAGCTCCTCAACGCTCGTCCTGACGCCCGTGGCGGCCTCGAAGACCTTAGCGTAGTATTCAAGCGGTAGGCCTGTCTCGACCCACTGAAGCCTGCAGCAGCCAAGGCAATCGAAAAGGGGCCTGACGTGCTGGAGGTATATGACCCTCTCGGCCTTATCACGGGTGTATTTGTCACGGCCGACCTCTATGTCATACGTTATGGCCCAGGCCCTGTTGTGGTGGGCCCCTATGTCGGCCGTGGCGTAGGCGAGGCCCATGGCCGGGGCGGCCCTCACGTCGTAAGCAGATTGCTCCAGGCCCTTGACCTCCATGGCGAACTTCTCGGCCCCCTTCCCGAACTTCCGGGCAGCATACCTCACCCCACGGGCCAGGACGTCCCCTATGCCCTCACGCTTGGCCATGAGCTCCAAGAGCTTGAAGACGCACTCCGGGTCGCCGTATCGCAGCTCGAGGCCGCCCGTCTCCTCCGGCCCTATTATGCCACGCTCGTAGCACTCTATGGCGAAGGCTATTATGTTGCCAGCGGATATGGTGTCCAAGCCGTAGTTATCGCATAGCCAGTTGGCGTAGACCACGTCCTCTATGCTCGGGAGGCAGCAGTTCGTGCCTATCATGGCTATGGTCTCATACTCGGGCCCGTCTACGGCCACGCCTGCGTGAGGCCCAGAACGCAGGTATGAGAACTTGCCGCAGCACATGGGGCACCTCGGGCAGGCCGTGCTGGTCGTCACGACACGGGCCAGCATGGCTTCTGCGTTCAGCTGGTCCTTGCGCTCGTAGGTCGTGAACCTGAAGTTCTTAACGGGCAGGCAGCCCTGGTCGTTCGACCAATCTATATACCAGGCCAGCCCATACTTGCGTAGCACACGGGCGAAGTCGTGCTCGGCCACATGCTTGAAGGCACCCTTGGCTTCCTCGTAGATGACCTCGGGATCCGCGACGGGTATGTCCAAGGAGCCCCTGACCGCTATGGCCTTCAGGCGTTTAGAGCCCATCACGGCCCCCATGCCCGTCCGGCCAGCGTTGCGCCAATCACAGTTCACGCAGGCGATCGGGACCATGTTCTCGCCTGCAGGGCCTATGGAGGCCACCTTCACGCTCGAATCGCCGAGATCACGCCTAAGGGCCTCCTGGACCTCCAGGCCGCCCATGCCCCAGTAGGGCTCGGCATCACGTATCTCCACCCTCCCGTCCTCGACCCAGAGGTAAACGGGCTTCCCCGAGGCACCCGATATGACTATGGCGTCGAGGCCTGCGTGCTTCAGCTCTGGCCCGAAGAAGCCCCCGGAGTTGCTGTCGCCGTAGTAGCCCGTCTCGGGGCTTATGGCCGAGAAGCTGACCTTCCCTGCCCCCGGGACCAGAAGGCCCGTTAGCGGGCCCGTGGCCACCACCAAGACGTTGTCGGGCCCCAGGGGGTCGGCGTCCGGCGGCACGAGGTCCCAGACCATGCGGGCGCCCCAGCCACGCCCGCCCAGGTATTTCAGGGCCCACTCCGGCTCGACGTCCTTGACCTTGACCTCGCCCTTGGATAGGTTTACCCAAGCTATCTTGCCCACGTAACCGCCCTTAAGGACCACCACGGCCCTCACCACCTGGCCATGGCCCGGGCCGTCTTCTGCCTCGCCTCATCCCCGAGGGCCAGTATGCTCTTGAGGCTCAGGGCGCCCGTCGGGCACCACTTGACGCACTCCGGGTCGCCACCGCACAGATCGCACTTTATCGGCGTCGGTATCTCCGGGTGGAAGAATATGGCGCCGAAGGGGCAGGCTTCAGCACAAGCCCTGCAGCCTATGCAATCGGCTTCCCTGACGAGCACCAACCCGTCATCGGACCTGTATATGGCGTTCGTAGGGCATTCCTCAGCGCACTTCGGCCTGCCGCAATGCCTGCACACTATCGGGACGTTCCACGGCCTCTCGGAGGTCGGGGGCATGACCCTTATGGCCGATTTACGTGGGTTGTGCACTCCGAAGTGCTTGAAGGCGCAAACGAGCTCGCAGGTTCCGCAGCCCGTGCACGCCTTGAAGTCCACCGATAAAGCCATTTCTCCCTCCTCGGGGCCTTGTTATAAGGAGTGTTAAAAGGTTTTGCTGAACCAACTAAATCCCGGCCTCCTCTTACTCCAATATTTTCACCAAGGGCTTCACCATAAACTTTATATAGTTCCACATACAGCCCTATGTGGAAGGTGGTGGACATGGTCAAGTGCCCGCACTGCGGGGCTGAGGTGGAGAAGCCGATAAAGAGCTGGACGATGCGCCCCAAGAAGCGCAAGGGGCCCACCATACTCATAGAGCTCTACGAGTGCCCCAACGGCCACAAGTTCCGCACCGGCAGGAAGATCGAGTAGGGGACCCCCAGATCCCCCTCCTATTTTTTACGGTCCCCGCCCCAAGGTAAATAAGCTACCTTCCAGCCCGGTGTGTAGGTGCCGGGATTGGGGCTGAGGGAGTTCCTGGACTCCTGCGCCCGCCTGCTGAAGAGGGCGAAGAAGCCGGGGAAGGCAGAGCTGTGGCTGCTGATAAGGGTGTGCGCCCTAGGGATAATAATCGTGGGAGCCGTGGGCTTCGCCATAAGGATACTCGGCTTCCTGCTCCTCCCGAGGGGGTGATGTGGGCTTGCCCGTATATGCCGTTAGGACGACGGCAGGCCAGGAGAAGAACGTGGCCAGGCTCATAGCCATGAACGCCAAGGCCTACGGCATCCCCATAAAGGCCATAGTGGCCCCCGAGGCCCTGAAGGGCTACATATTCATAGAGGCCGATGGGCCTCACATAGTGGACAAGGCCATAATGGGCATGAAGCACGTCAGGTCGAGGGTCCCGGGCGTCGTGGCCATGGAGGACCTGGAGAGGTTCTTGATAGCCAAGCCCGTCATAGAGGAGCTCGACCTGGACGACGAGGTCGAGATCGTGGCTGGCCCCCTCAGGGGCGCAAGGGCCAGGGTGGTGAGGATCGACAAGGAGAAGGGCGAGGTCGTGGTCGAATTGCTCGAAGCCACGTTCCCCATGCCCGTGACCGTGAACGCCGATGCCGTCAGGATAGTGAAGAAGGCTGGAAAGGCTTAAACATGCCTCCCGGACGGCCCTGTAGGTGGTCGTGATGGGGGAGAAGAAGTCCTTCAAGTTCTTGGTCGAGGGCGGGAGGGCGACGGCTGGCCCACCGATAGGGCCGTCCCTCGGCCCCTTGGGCGTCAACCTTCCCATGGTGGTGGCCAAGATAAACGAGCTGACGAAGGACTACGCAGGCATGAGGGTTCCCGTCGAGGTCATAGTTGACGTGGACACGAAGGAGTTCGAGGTCAAGGTGGGCATCCCGACCACTTCGGCCCTCATAATAAAGGAGCTCGGTGCCGAGAAGGGCTCTGGTGCGACGGGGCACGAGTTCATAGGGAGCCTCACCATGGAGCAGGTGGTCAAGATAGCCAAGATAAAGAGGCCCCAGCTCTTGGCCAAGACGCTGAAGGCAGCCGTAAAGGAGATACTGGGCACGTGCGTGAGCATGGGCGTCCTCGTGGAGGGCAAGCACCCGAAGGAGGTCATTAAAGAGGTGAACGAGGGCCTCTGGGACCACTTCTTGTCCGAGGAAGCCGGTGAAGGTGAGGAGTAATACTTATGAGGATGGCCTTATCCCGGCTTGGGCGAAGGTGGTAGAGATATGCCAATAGATGAGGAAGCCATCATAGAGGCCCTGAGGGAGATGCGGTCCAAGACGAAGAAGAGGAACTTCAGGCAATCCGTGGAGCTGCTCGTGAACCTGAGGGACATAGACCTCAGGAAGCCGGAGAACAGAATAAGGGAGTTGGTCGAGCTGCCCCACGGTCTCGGAAAAGAGGCCCGGGTATGCGTTATAGCATCTGGAGACGCAGCCCTCAGGGCCAGGAAAGCCGGCCTTGATGTCCTGGACAAGGAAGAGCTCGAGTCCATGGCCGGGGACAAGAAGAGAGCCAAAAAGCTGGCGAAGCAATACGATTACTTCGTGGCAGAAGCCCCCCTCATGCCCCTCATAGGCCGGATACTGGGTTCTGTCCTGGGGCCGAGGGGGAAGATGCCGACCCCAGTCCCGCCGACGGCCGATTTCAAGGCCGTGGTCGACCGGCTCAAGAGGACCGTGAGGGTGGTGGCCTGGAAGGCGCCGAACGTCTACTGCAAGGTCGGGACGGAGGACATGGACGATAAGGCCCTGGCCGAGAACATAAATGCGGTCATAAAGGTCCTCGAGGAGAAGCTGCCCAGGGGCCTGAGGAACATAAAGTCCGTTTACGTGAAGATGAGCATGGGCCCGGCCGTGGAGGTGAAGCTGAAGTGAGCACGAGGATGGGGAGGCCCGTCCCCGAGTGGAAGAAGAAGGTCGTGGAGGAGATAAAGGGCTACCTGAGGAAATACAAGTATGTCCTCATAGCAGACCTATACAAGGTCAGGGCCGCCCAGCTCCAGGAGCTCAGGAGGGCCCTCAGGGGGAAGGCCCTCATAAAGGTCCTGAAGAACACGCTCTTCTCAAGGGCCATAGATGACCTAGACGGGCAGAGGGAGGGCCTGCAGGCCCTTAAGGCCTACCTGAGGGGCCAGAACATATTCATATTCACGAACGAGAACCCGTTCAAGATGGCCAGGACGATAGACCAGTTCAAGGTGAAGGTCCTCCCGTCCCCTGGCGATGTGGCCACGAACGACATAGTCATACCGGCCGGGAACACGGGCCTCCCGCCCGGCCCGATAATAAGCACCTTCGGCTCCCTCGGCATACCAACAAAGATAGAGGGCGGCAGTATATGGATCGTGAGGGACACCGTCGTGGCCAGGAAGGGCGACGTCATCTCGCACGAGCTGGCCTACATACTGTCCAAGCTCGACCTCAAGGTCCTGGAGCTCGGCATAACGCTGAAGGCCGCTTACGTGGACGGCATCGTGATACCCGGCGAGGAACTCAAGCTGGACATAGAGGGCACGAAGAAGGCCATATCAGAAGCCTTCCAAGAGGCCCTGAACCTATCGCTCAACATAGCTTACCCGACGAGCGAGAACACGCCCCTCCTGCTCCAGATGGCCCACATCAGGGCCCTGTCGGTCGCCCTGGCGGCCTCATACCCGAGCAAGGACACCATAGGCCTCCTCCTGGCGAAGGCTGAGGCAGAGGCAAGCGCTCTTGCGAGGCTTCTGGCCGAGAAAGGCTTCTCCTGAGCTCCTCAGGGCCTAAGGGCCGATATGGCCACGAAGGACCCTTGGCCGAAGCCCTCGGAAGGCTCTTCTACTTCCCTCATGTCGGCTGGGCTTCATGGGCCCAGCTAGCAGGCCCTTCGGTAGAACTCACGGGGGACTCCTCCCTTCCTGCGAGGTCCCTGGCCAGCCCCGGGGTGAACTCTGCTCCTCCATGAACGTGAAGCGTAATGGAAGCCCTTGCATAGGAAGCCTTATGAAAAACTCTAACCAGCTTATGCCGCCTTGAGCACGCCCGAGCACGAGCACTGGACCTGGCGTCTCTACGTGGAGTTCGGCGAGATGTTCGAGAAGTTCCTCTTCAGGCCAGAGCTCATGGAGGAGGGCGTGGAGCAGGCGAGGCAGCTCAAGGCAGTCTTCGAGCGCTTTGGCGTGCCCGAGGGGGGCAGGGTGTTAGACCTGTGCTGTGGCATAGGGAGGCATGCGATCCCCCTAGCTGAGCTAGGCTACTACGTGGTGGGCGTGGACCTCTCGCCCATATACGTCAAGGAAGCACGGGCTCGTGCTGCCGAGAGAGGACTAGCGAACAGGGCGGTCTTCCTCCAGGGGGATGTCCGCAAGCTGGGGGAGGTGCTGGTCGGCGAGGAGCCCTTTGACGCCGTGATCTGCCTCGGCAACTCGGTCGGTTACTTCGGCGAGGAAGGCGATCGGCAGATGCTCTCAAGTGCCAGGCAGATGGCGAGGGAAGGCGCCCTCCTGGTGGTCAGCACGGAGAACAGGGACTGGATCGTGGCGAACTTCCGGGCCACGGCCGTGATGACAGCAGGTGCCTGGGAGCTCCACAGCTTCAGGGAATTCGATTTCACGAGTTCCACCCTCAAGGTGCGTTATAGGTTCTGCGAGCATAAGGGGCCTGTCTTGGCCGTGAAGGGCGAGGTTGAAACAGCCCTAAGGCTCTACGCACCTCACGAACTCTGGAGGCTGGTGGAAGCGAGCGGGTGGCGGCCTCTCTCCCTCCACGCAAGCCTCTCGCTTGAGCCACTCGCACCATCCTCCCGCACGATCGTCTTGCTGGCTAAGGCCAGCTCTACCTGAGATACTCGATGGTCAACCGGGCCGTCAGGGCGCCGAAGTCCTTGGACCGTGGCAGCATGGCCAAGCCTTAAATCACCCTTCTGACCTAATATAAGCCCCAAATCAAGGTGCCCGAGATGGCCAGGCCTCAAGTGGGCGTCTTAACAACATACGAGGAGAGGGTGCCCGATCACATAAGGCGGATGGCCTACGAGCTCGGTTTCGAGCTGGCCCGCAAGGGCTACGTGGTCATAACGGGCGGGGACGGCGGGCTCATGAAGGACGTGGCCAAGGGGGTCCAGGACGCAGGCGGCATAGCGGTCGGCATCCTTTCTTACGAGCTGGCGCAGGTCCCGGAGGACCACCCTTATCACAACCCCTACCTGACGGTCGAGGTAAGGGCCGAGATGAGCTACGAGGGCCGGAGCTCCATAGTGGTGGCCTCGAGCGATGTCGTGGTGGTGCTGGCCGGCGGCTGCGGGACGCTCGTCGAGGTCGCCATGGCCTACAACATGAGGAAGCCCATAGTGGTCCTGGAGGGCTCGGGCCTCCTGGCCGACAGGCTGCGCCACATGTTCCCGGACGGCTACCTGGACCACAGGCGCATGGTGAAGCTGAGGTTCGTGAGGTCCGTCCAAGAGGCCGTTGAAGCCGTAGAGGAAGCCCTGGGCCGTTAGGAGCAGGCAGAAATTAATATGCCCGTCGGTGCGAGTCCCTCGGGGTGGTCGGAGTGGAGCGTGTGAAGACGGGCATACCCGGCATGGACGAGATACTGAACGGCGGCATACCGAAGCGGAACGTGGTCCTCCTCTCCGGCGGCCCCGGGACGGGCAAGACCATATTCGGCCAGCAGTTCCTATACCACGGCCTCCAGAACGGCGAGCCGGGCGTTTTGGTGGCCCTTGAGGAGCACCCGGCCCAGATAAAAATCAACATGGGCCAGTTCGGCTGGGACGTGAGGCCCTACGAGGAAGAAGGCCGTTTCGCCATAGTAGATGCCTTCACGGGCGGTATAGGCGAGTATGCCAAGAGGGAGCGCTACGTGGTCAGGGACCCGAGCGACGTGGCCTCCCTGGTCGATGTCCTGAGGGATGCCGTCAGGGACCTCAAGGCCGAGAGGGTGGTCATAGACAGCGTCACGAGCCTCTACCTCACCAGGCCCGTGGTGGCCCGATCGACGGTGATGCAGCTAAAGCGTGTCCTGTCCGGCCTGGGCTGCACGTCCATCCTAGTGTCCCAGGTCAGCGTCACAGAGCGTGGCTTCGGCGGGCCGGGCGTTGAACATGCTGCCGACGGCATAATAAGGCTCGACTTGGACGAGTTCAACGGGCAGCTTTACAGGAGCCTGATAGTCTGGAAGATGCGTGGGACGGCACACTCCATGCGCAGGCACCCGTTCGAGATAACGGACAAGGGCATAGTGGTTTACCCGGACAAGGTGCTCAGGGTCCATAGGGGCATAATGGAGGTGGCTTAGGGCCCACCACCCTCAGCGACAGGCATCGCAGATGTGGATGTGACCCTGGACCGCTACGGCCGAGCTGCCGTAGACCTTGGTTAGGTTCTCGAGCGTCAGGACCTCACCGGGCCCCCCCACGACGTAGAAGGATCTGTTGAGGAGCATTATGGTGTCCGTGTAGGGCAGGAGGAGCGTTGGGTCGTGGCTCGTCACGATTATGAGCTTCTCCTCGGCCAGGCAGCCTATGTGCTGGGCCAGCTCGGCCCTCCCGAGTGGGTCAACGGCCGACAGGGGCTCGTCCATCATCAGTATCGGGGGGTCGTGGACCAGGGCCCTGGCTATGAGGGCCCTCTGCCTCTGCCCGCCCGAGAGCTCCCAGAAGCTCTTGTGCCAGGTCTCGGGCGGCAGGTCAACGGCCTCAAGGGCCCTGAGGGCTGCCTCCCTGCAGCCGCCATCGAGGCCTAGCCTGGGCCACCTGCGCCTGTGGAACATGTAGGAGGCTGCCACGAGCTCCCAGACGGTTATGGGGTAGTGCTCCTCGGGTGCGAAGTATTGGGGGACGTATCCCACATACCTGCTGGCCTCCTCGGGCCTGCCCGTTATGTCCTCGCCGTTCACGAGCACACGGCCCTCGAGGGGCCTTATCAAGCCCAGCAGGGCCCTCAGGAGCGTGGTCTTCCCGGACCCGTTGGGGCCCAGGACTTGGACTAAGCCGGGCCCCTCCAGGGAGAAGCTCAAGCCGCTTATGACCACGTCTTCCCCGTAGCCGGCCGCCAGGTTTTCCACCTTGAGCTCAACACGCATGGCCAATCCTTACTGTGCACAGCATCATTTAAACTTTAAATGTGCCCGTGCACGCACAAAGGCCATGGAATTGAAGACGGTCGTATTGGCCCTTCTGATGCTGGCATGCCTGCTCCCCTTGGGAACCTTGGGGGAAGCCCGCCAGGCCGCAGGAAACAGCACGGGCGGGCAGGGAGGCCTCTTGATAATCGTCACGTTCCCCTGCCTGAAATACGATGTCGAGCTCCTGGCCTGTGAGGGGGACCGGGTGATATCGCTCCTCCCGCAGGGGGCCGACCCCCACCAGTATCAGCTGACCCCAGATGACGTAAGGCTGCTGGAGGGTGCGGACCTCATAATCTCGACGGGCCACACGACCTTTGAGGTCAAGATAAGGGAGCTGGTGAGCGAGGGCGAGATAGGGGCCCGTCTGGTGGAGATACCGGGCATCCCGGGCCTCAGGCTCCTAAAGAACCCATCCACGGGCCAGGTGAACTACCACATGCCCATCTACGACCCAGGTAACTACCGGGCCTTCATGGCCTACCTGGCCAGCGTCCTATCGGAGCTGAGGCCCGGGGCGGCAGGCGAATACAGGGCCAAGCTCTCCAGGGTCCTAAGAAAGCTGGACGAGCTCCTGGAGGAGGCGCCGAAGTTGGACGCCAGGGCAGTGGCCGACCTGCCCGTGGTCCAATATGCCGTCTCCTGGCTGGGCGTGGAGGTCAGCTTCCTGGTGGTCAAGGAGCCCGGGGTGCCAGCCACGCCCGGGGACCTGATGCGCATAGAAGAAGCCATGTCCAGGGGGGACGTTGACCTGGTGGTCCTGTCCGAGCCCGTGGTCTCGAGCGCTTCAGAGAGACTGAGGGAGCTGGCTTCCGAGCACGGCTTGCCCATCCTCTATGTGCCCTCGCCCCTCAGGGCCTGCTCCACCTTGGACAAGCTGTCGGCCATCGTGGAGCAAGTGAGGGCCCTCGGCCGAGCTGGCCAGGCGCCCGGGGCCAGCCCTCCCGAAGCTATTTTAATCCTCGTGACCTCCCTCCTCGTAGCAGGGACCTTGGCGGCGGTGGCGATACATGCGAGGGATTAGGGCCTGGGCCCCGGCTGTGGTGCTGACGGCTCTGACGGGCCTCTCGGCCTTCTTGCTCAACCCGATCTGGGTGGCCGTCATGGTGTCGGCCGCCGTGGCCTACGGCACCATGAGCTCCATAGTGGCCGCCAGGCGCCTCTACTTCCTGGCCGGTGCCTCAGCCCACTCGGCCCTCCTGGCGGCCGTCCTGGCCCTCCCGCTGGCCAATTTCATCGGCCTCATGAGCGAGAGGGCTTGGGCCGTCCTGGTCGGGCTTGCCCTGACGTATTCCGTGGGCTACATGATACATAGGGGCATGGACCCGGACGTGGCGACCTCCATATTCGTGGCCGCCACGGCATCGGCCAGCGCCCTCGCAATATACTACGTCCTGACGAGGTTCCCCCTGGAGGCAGAACTCTGGGCCATAATGGTCGGGGACCCGCTCCTTTCGAGCCCCTCGGAAGCCTTCTACGCCCTGGGGGTGGCTGGCCTAACGGCCTCAGCCGTTGTGCTGACCTACAGGGAGCAGGTCTACATAGGGCTCGACAGGGAGTTCGCCCGCCTCTCGGGCATTAGGACATGGGCTTACGACCTCCTGGTCTTCACGCTCCTGGGCCTGATAACCGTCTCCCTCATAAAGGTAGTTGGCTTCGTCCTAGAGCACGTGCTCCTGCTCCTCCCCTCGGCCATAGCCACCAGGCTCTCGAGGAGCTCACGAGCCGTGCTACTGGCCAGCTTGTCCGTCAGCCTGGCTGCCTCCCTGTCCGGCCTCTACCTGTCCGTGCTGGCCAACCTATCGCCTGCTGGCCTAGTGGGCCTCGTCCTCCTGGCGGCCTACCTGGCCTGCATGGCGATCGGGAGGTGATGGCGTGGTGGGCAAGCCGGTCAAGAAGAGGAGGTTCGGCATATCCATACCCGAGCCTCTGGCACGGGACCTAGATGAGCTGGCCGAGGCCCTCAGCCTCGACCGCTCAAAGCTGATAAAACAGGCCATAAGCGCCTTCATACAGGAGCACAAGCACCACCTCGTCCCGCACGAGTGCTTGGGCCTCATGGTGGTCGTGACCGTCCCGGGCTGCTTCAAGATGGCCGACCTGCTCGAGGAGTTCAGGGACGTGGTCAGGGGCTACAACCACTTCCACGCCAGGGGATACTGCATAGAAGTAGCGGTCGTCCTGGGCCCCTCGGAGAGGATAAGGGACCTGCACGGCATACTGAGCTCCAAGGAGTGCTCCGTCAGATACCTGCCCCTGGCCCACGAGCCTGCCCGATAGGCCTATTAAGCACCCAGGGCCATAGGGCGAGGGGGCGAGGATATGTCGGAGGTGCCTCTCACGCCCGTGGGCAGGGAGGACATAAGGAAGCTGGAGGCCGCCTTGCTCGTCGGGGCCCTCTTCAGGCCCGAGGTCATGGAGGCCCTCAGGGACCCAACCGAGCGCCTCACCTGGATAGACTCGCTTGCGGCAGCTGCAGCTGCCCTGGCCAGGCAGAAGGCAGGCATGCCCGTGAGGCAGATAGCCGACGAGGTCGGCCTGAGCGAATCGGCCATAAGGAGACACCTCGAGGGCAAGACGAAGGCTGGCGAGCTGATAAAGAAGGTCTACGAGCAGTTCGCCCGTGAGGGCGTGAAGGTAGAGCTGCCCGTTGAGGTCGAGAGGGCCAGGGAGCTAGAGGAGAAGCTGTCAAAGGCCAGGTCGGCCATGGAGGAAGTGGCCAAGAGGTTGGAGGAAGCTGCTAAGGCCCTTAGGGAAGCCCTTGAGGGCCTCTGAGGGAAGGCCGTCTGAGGACCCCTAGCGCTATTTCGAGCTGGTGCGGCGAGTCCGGAGCATGCGTCACGCCGCCAGCTTCTCCCTCAGTAATTCGACGAACTTCCCCAAGGCCCTGCAGACCTCGCTGACCTCGGGGCCTCCTCCCTGTGCGAAGTAGGGCCTGCCGCTCCCGCCTCCCCCGACCATGCGGCCCAGCTCCCCGGCCATCTCGGCCGCATTAAGGCCCGTCTTGAGGGCCTCCTCGCCCAGCTTGAGGACGAACCTGGCCGTCCGGTCCGTCGAGAAGAGCAGGACGGCTGCCTTCGGCTGGCGCTCGCACAGCTCGTTGGCGAGCTCTATGAGGTAGTCCGGGCTCACCGGCCCTAAATCGGCTCTGACGACCTTCAGGCCCCTCACGTCCTCGGCCCTCGACAGGAGCAGCTCGGCCTCGAGCTTTGCCATGCGCCTGTATGTCCTGTTCAGCTCCCTCCTGAGCTCCTTCAGCTCCGAGGCAGTTTCCTCGGCCGCCCTGACCACGTCCTTCACGGGCACGTTCAGGACGGCCGCCACGCTGGCCAGGGCTTCCTCCTGCTCCTGAACCGCCCTGAGGGCGTGCTCCCCGACGGCGAAGACGAGCCTCTCGACGCCATCTTGGACCCTCTCGGCCCTGAGGATCTTTATCAAGCCTATCTCGCCCGTCCGGGAGCAGTGCGTCCCTCCGCAGGCCTCCACGTCCCAGCCAGGTATCTCGACCACCCTTATCTCACGCCCTGGGACGGCGCCCCCCTGGTAGAGCCTGAAGCCGTAGCGGGCTTCCGCTTCATCCCTGGGCATCCAGTTCGTCCTCACGGGCAAATCGGCCCTCACGACCTCGTTGGCCAGGCGTTCTATGGCGTGGACCTCGTCGAGCGATAGGTGCCTGTAGTGCGTTATGTCGAGCCTGGAGTGCTCAACGCCCTTCTGGGCGCCTGCCTGCCAGACGTGCTTGCCCAGGACCCTCCTGGCGGCCCCGAGTATGACGTGCGTGGCCGTGTGGGCCCTCATGAGGTCGTGCCTTCGGCCCCAATCCAACACGCCCTTCACGGTCGAGCCCTCCGGCGGGGCGGGTCCTTCTACCACGTGGACCACGACCCGGCCCACCTTGCGGACGTCAACGACCTTGCACTCGCCCTTGTCGTGCTTAAGGACGCCCGTGTCAGCTGGCTGGCCCCCGCCCTCGGGGTAAAATGCCGTCTGGTCGAGCACTACGTAGCGGCCCTCTAGGACCTTGAGGACCTTGGCCTCGAACTCCCGGGCATAGGGGTCCTCGTAGTAGAGGGCCTTCGTGGGCGGGAGGCTGGCCAGCTTGTCGGCCAGCCAGGGCAGCTCCTCCTCGGCCTTCGGCGGGACCGAGACGTGCCTCTCGGCCACCCTGGCGTAGAAGTCCTCGGGCACCTCGACCTCTATCCCCTCTTGGGAAGCTGCTTCCTTAACTATCTCGGGCGGTATGCCGTGCGAGTCGTATAGCTCTATGAGCTTTTCCTCGGGCATCTTGGTCAAGCCCGAGGCCCTGAGCTCCCTGCTCACCCGCCTGACGAGCTCTACGCCCCTCGATATGGTCTGCTTGTAGCGCTCGCCCTCGAGCTCGACTATCTCCATTATGTAGTCCTCGGATTCCGCTATGCGCTCGTAATCCCTCCTCCAGTATTTGACCTGGGCCTCCACTATGTCCAAGAGGGCTTCCTCGGCCCCCAGCGACCTCAGGAGCCTGTATGTCCGCCTGAGGAGGAGCCTGGCCAAGTAGCCCTCCCTGACGTTGGACGGGACGACGCCATCAGCCAGCATTATTATGAGGCACTTGGTGTGGTCGAGTATGGCGAACAGGGCCTCTAAGGGCGCCAGCAGGGCCTCCAACTCCTCCACGCTCATGCCCAAGGCCTTGGCCACCCTGGCCCGGCTCTCTGCCTTCCTGATGCCCTTCCTCACTATCATGAGGCTGGAGTATCTTGCTGGCCCGACCAGCTCCTTCGGGTCCGGGAGCTCTACGCCAGTTAGGTCGGCTGCCTCCTCCAGCAGGGGCCCATAAACGGCGTGGAAGGCGCTGACGGACCCCTGGCTGAGCCAGGTGAGGCGTTCTATGCCGTAGCCCGTGTCCACGGTCCTTATGGGGAGTTCCTGGAACTCGCCGTTCACTACCTTGAACTTCATGAAGACGAGCGTGGCCACCTCAAGGCCCCTCACTATGGTCTCTAAGTCGGGCCCAGCGTTCCCACCGCCCGACCAGACGCCCTCCTTGTAGATTATCTCCTCGTCCTTGATGCCCAGCTCCCTGGTGGCGAACTCGTGGAAGTATCGGACCGTTTCATCACGCCAGTAGACCTCACGCTCGGGCGTGTTGAAGGCGTGGTGGCCCCCCATCTCGAATATGGTGAGGTGCCTGCCGAACGTGAGGCCCACGTTGTCTATGTCCACGAAGCGCATGCAGGGCTGGACTATCACGAGCGGGTTGGCTGGCGGGGGCATGATGCCTTCCGTCACGTAGGGCTGGAAATCTATGATGCTGGCGTGGACGAACAAAAGGTCATCACGCCACCTGGCCACGGTGGGGTAGGGCTTTATCCTCTTGTGCCCGTGCCGCTCGAAGAAGGAGAGGAAGAACTCCCTCATCTCCCGGTAGGAGTAGGCCCTCCTAGTCGGGGGATCCTCTATGAAGGTGTAGAAGGCACAGCCCTTCCCCGTGGCCTCGCCACACGTCTCCTGGTCCGGGTTCAGCGTCCAGAAGTATTCGCCGCACAACGGGCACTTCTTCCTGATGTATCCCAGCTCGTCGAATAGGTCTACCTTATACTCCTCGACCGGGAACTCTATCAAAACCATCCACCGCCATGAGGCCCTTAGCCGAACAGGCTAGCCAGGCCAGCCAGGGCCTCCTCTTCCTTCTCCTCCTCTTTCTCCTCTTCTTCCTCAGCCTTAGCTTCCTTCGCCTCTTCCTCAGCTGGCGTTGGGCCAGGCGGCGGTGGGGCAGCCGTCCCGGCCATGGGCATGCCTATGGGCGTGGCCTTTATGGCCTCATCTATGTCTATCTCCTTCAGGGCAGCCACCAGGCTCTTGACTCTGACGGGGTCCGGGTTTATGCCGGCTGCCTCTAGGACACGGGATAGGTTCTCCTCGTTTATCTCCTTCCCGGCCTTGTGGAGGAGCATGGCAGCGTATATGTATTCCATGACCACCACCCCGTCTGGAGCGGTAAGGGCTGAGTGCCTTTTAAACTTTCAGCACGCATGGGCCGGGCACCAACACGGGCCTGTTCTTCGGCCCCCGGCTTCTCGTAAGGCTTATTACTCAACCATCGGTTCCGTAGATCGGGGAAGGAGAAAAATGAAGCTCTTTAAGCTATTAGGGCCGTTGGCGTGCGTTATACTGCTGGCCTCCTTCATAGCATCGCCACTCCCGACCGCCCAGAACGCCATCATGGCCACGGCCTCGGCCGCCGCCCCCGGGGTCGTGGCTCAGCAGCCCTACTACCCGCCCGCCTCGACGCTCGACCAGGCATCAGGGAGCGTGAAGATAGGGCCCGGCGAGACCTATGCGATAAAGATAGAAAACGGGATGCTCGAGCCGGAGGAGCTCCCCACCGTAGAGCTGCCCGACGTAGCCTACCAGGCCCTGGATAAGGTGCCGGAGTGGATCAGGCCCAAGCTCCTCAGGACCTTCATGGACCTGACGAAGGGCATGATAAACGTGGGCAGCAGGAGCAAGCCAGCTCTGGGCGACATAAATGGCGATGGCCTGCTGGACATAGTGATAGGGACCTCCACGGGAGAGCTCATCTGCTACATAAACACCGGCACCCCGAGGCACCTCCAGCTCACCAGGAACGATACGTTCGTCCAGGGCGTGGCCGTGGGCAACTACAGCGCACCCTTCCTGGCCGACCTTAACAACGACGGCCTCCTTGACCTAATAGTGGGCTGCGGGGATGGCAGGCTCTACTTCTGGTGGAACAACGGCACGGCCCAGATGCCCTCCTGGGTGGCTGCCCACGAGGTCTTCGACGGCATAGACGTGGGCAACTACAGCGTCCCGGCCCTCGTCGACCTGAACAACGATGGCCTGCTGGACTTGGTGGTCGGCAGCGAGGAAGGCGTGATATACTTCTGGTGGAACACGGGCACGGCCGACGAGCCCGAGTGGACGCCTGACCCGAACGTGTTCCCGGTCGGCTACAACGACTACATGGGCTGGTATGGCATGTATGTGGGCACAAACACGGCCCCGGCCTTCGCAGACATAGATGGCGATGGCGACCTCGACCTCATAGTGGGCGAGTCGGGCGGCTACCTGCACGTCTACAGGAACTCCGGGACGCCCGAGGAGCCCATGTGGAGCTCCGTCCCCTGGATGCTGAGCGAGGTCTACCTGTTCGGCTACACCACGCCGGCCCTGGGCGACCTCGACGGCGATGGCCTCGTTGACCTCGTCGTAGGCTCCGAGGACGGCTACGTCTACTGGATAAGGAACCTCGGGACGCCCAGCGAGCCCGACTTCAGGGTCTGGCGCTCAGGCATAGACGAGGTATGCCAGAAGCCCTTCTACGAGCTGAAGTGGTGGTGGGACTACTTCTACACCTCCTGGCTGACCGGATACCCGAGGTATGGCTACTTCCCGGACGTGGACATACTGACGGCCGTCAACGAGCCCGGGACGGACAAATACATAGAGGCCCTAGCCGACCTCATACTGTCCGTGAACGAGTCCTACGTGGACGAGATAGCCTACATGATCGCTAATGACCAGATGCTGAACCTCAAGGTCATGGTCGATTACGGCCTGTTGGACGACATGGTGCTCAACGTCCACACGATATACAACACGAGCGTCATCCTGCCCTACGTCCGCATAAAGGAAGGCCCGGATTACACGACCATAGAGTTCCGCAGGGCGGACGGCAGCTGGGTCGAGGTGCCCAAGGAGATCTACTACCAGAGGCTGGTGATGTTCAACAGATACGTCTACTACCCGTGGTATAGGATAGCCGGCATATACGAGGGCAAGTGGTTCAGGACCCACATGCTGTTTGACCCGAGGTATAACGTGACGCTCTACGACGTGGTTAAGGACGCCCAGACGCCCTACGAGGCCGCCTGGAGGATACACAACTGGTCCTGGTATCAGATAAAGGCCAGGTGGGACTGCTGGGGCACTTGGAGGGCCCGTGGCTGGTGGCAGATATGGACCAACCTGAACGACA
>CAZVRS010000007.1:0-16951 GCA_964630115.1 uncultured Candidatus Bathyarchaeia archaeon
GGGGCCCGTAGCTCAGCCCGGTTAGAGCGGCGGGCTCATAACCCGCTGGTCCCCGGTTCAAATCCGGGCGGGCCCACCACGGCCTTATTCCACGGTCAATCCCCCGGGGAGATGGGGTGCTCTCTAAGGCGCCGGGGTTCCTCAGCGAAGAGAAGATTCTTCACCCCTCTGCTACGGCCACTCTCATCACTCAGGGGCCCTCAAGGCCTCATCGGAGGTCTTTCGTTCACCTATCACAGCTCAGCCTCGTTAATCACGGGCCCGGGCCCCTCAGCTATTTTAGGAGGGCGGTATTAAGGGCTTCCCGGGGACCGCCTTGGACTACCTGGCCTTCCTGGAGCGTGAGGGGCTCGACCTGGCCATCTTCAGGGGGCCCGTCCTGGTCTTCTCGAGCCGTGGGGAAGGCCTGAGGCCCCTCCTGGAGGCCGTGGAGAAGCTGGCCCAGGGGCCGGGAGGCTACGTGGTGGCGGACAGGGTGGTGGGGCGGGCTGCTGCTCTCCTGGCCTTAATGCTGGAGCCCTCTGAGGTCCACGCCTTCGTCATGAGTTCCGGGGCCTTTTCCCTGCTGGCCTCTAGGGGCGTGAGGGCCGTGGCAAGGCGTGTGGTAGAGCACATAACGTCCGAGGGCGGGAAGCCCTGCCCCTTCGAGCAAGCCCTAAGGGGCGTTGAGGAACCGGAGGAAGCCTACAGGATCGTGAGGGAAATGCTCAAGAAAGGCGGTCAGTAGACGAACTCATAGAGCTCCTCGGGCCCTGCGTAAGGGCTGTTGAGGGCGAACTCCACGGCCCTGTTGACCTCGACCACTACTTCTTCTTCCACCCGGGCCAGTTCTTCCTCGCTCGCTATTCCGTGGGCCAGGAGGCGCTCCCTAAGGCGCTTTATCGGGCACCTGGCCTTCCAGGCCTCTACTTCCTCCCGGCTCCTGTAGGCCGTGCCCGGGTCGCCCACGTGGTGGCCGAGCCATCGGTAGGTCTTGGCCTCTATGAGAGATGGCCCCAGGCCCTTACGGGCCCTCTCGACGGCCCACTTGGCGGCCTTGTAGACCTCCACGACGTCGTTCCCATCTACTATGAGGCCCGGTATGCCGTAGCTGGCGGCCCTGGCAGCTATATCACGGACCGACGTGGAACGGCTCACGTGGACCGATATGGCATACTGGTTGTTCTCGCAGACGTAGATGACGGGCGCCTTCCAAATGGCCGCTAGGTTCAGGCCCTCGTGGAAATCGCCTATGTTGCTGGCGCCATCCCCGAAGAAGCAGGCCACCACCTGGTCGGTCCCCCTCAGCCTTATGGCCAGGCCCACGCCGGCCGCTATGGGTATGTTGGAGCCCACTATGGGGCAGGAGTAGAGGACCCCTTTCTCGGGGCAGCAGGGCCTCATGGAGCCCCCACGCCCCCTGTTAAGGCCCGTGGCACGGCCCAGTATCTCGGCAGCCAGCTTCTCGAGCGGGACGCCCTTGGCTATGCTGTGGGCATGCCCCCTGTGCGTTGACAGGACGTAGTCATCGGGCCTCAGGGCAGCACAAACGCCAGCTGCCACGGCCTCCTGGCCTATGTAGACGTGGGCCGACGACGGGACGAGACCACGCTTGTATAGGTCCGCTATGGCTTCCTCGAAACGCCTTATGGTCAACATGGTCCTGAACAACTGCATGAGCAAGGGCTTGCCCAGGCTGGCGAGCTCGCCGGAGCTCGGCATCCCCAAATCCCGTCCACCGACGGATGGGCAGGAGCCGTTGGTTTAAACCCTTCTGCTGCTCACCCGTGGGCGGTTCAGGGGATGGCTGGCATGAGTGCAGAGGAAGTCAAGGAGAGGCTCCTCAGGCTCCTGGAGGAGATGAAGTCCTACGCACCTTCTTACCCGCTCGTCGGGAACGTGGCGGACAAGCTGAAGAAGGCCCTGGAGAAGGTGCCGCCGGAAGAACTCAGGAAGGCCCTTAGGGAGCTGAGGGAGATACTGAACTCGGCCTGAGGCCGTGGGAAAGAATTGGCGCCGGGGGTGGGATTCGAACCCACGCGGGCCCGGAGGCCCACCGGATACCCCGTCCCCAACCTCACCGGCCCGAGGGCCCTCACGGGGACCTCGAGTCCGGCGCGTTGACCACTCCGCCACCCCGGCGCCCAGGGCCTAATGTGGAGGGGGGCCTTTTAGCTTATCGCATCGTGGAACGCATCCTCAGGGGCCTCCTGGGCCTTATGAGCTTCTGGAACCTGGGCGGGAGGGGCTCGGTGGCCAGTATGTCCTCTAGGAGCTCGACCACGTAGGGCTGTGATCTGACTAGGTCCGTCAGGGTTATTATGCCCACGAGCTTGCCGCCCTCGAATATTGGGAGCTTCTTTATGCCCTTGCTCGTCATGAGGCGGGCCGCCTCCTCGAGCGTCATGTCGGGCCTGCCCTTGACTATGGGGGAGCTCATCACCCAGGCCACACGGACGGCATCTGGGTTCTTGCCTTCCGCCACCACACGGACGAGGATGTCCCGCTCCGTTATTATGCCGACGGGCTCGTCGTCCCTCATGACCACTAGGCAGCCGACGTTCTTCTCGCTCATGAGCTTGGCGGCTTCACGGACCGTGGCATCCTCCCTTATCGTTATGACATCGGTGTTCATTATGTCCCTCACCGTAAAGGACATCTGGGCCCACCGGCCTCTCTTGGGCCCGAGAGGGTTATAATCCTTAATCCTCAAGGGCTAACAGCAAGGGGGCAAGGGCGTGAGGATAACGGACCTCAAGCCGGGCATGAGGGGCGTGAGGGTAGAGGCCGAGGTGCTTGAGGTCGGGGAGCCCAAGAAGGTGATGGCCCGTGGCTCGGAGAGGACCATACTTGAGGCCGTAATAACGGACGGCACGGGTCGTGTGAAGCTCGTCCTCTGGGACGACAAGATAGTGGAGCTGAGACCAGGCGATAAGGTGGTCATAGAGGGCGGTGTCGTTACGTCCTACAAGGGCGAGTGGAGGCTGAACGTGAGCAAGGACGGCTCCATAAGGAAGGCCGGGCCCTGACGGGCGGCCGTCAACGCCTGCGTGGGTTCTTCACCACATCCGATTATCCGAGCGAGTATCACCCGGCCGCCCCCTGAGGGTCCCCGTGGGGCAGATATTTGCCTTCCACCAAACCTTTTATCGCCCGGGATTGGCCACGGGCGGGAGGATGCTCATGGCAAGCGGGGGCCGCAGAGCCAAGCTGCTCGTCCTCGAGGTCGCCAGGAGGGCCGTCCAATTGGCCTTGTTCATCCTCTTCAACGTGGGCCTATGGGGCCTGACGGCCACCCCGCTCCTCCTGCCCATACTTCAGCCCTCCGGGACGCCAGGCAGGGTGGTTGGGAACGCCTTCTCCGCCATGGAATACATGCTCTCCGAGGGCATGGCACCGCTCATACCCTTCGCCATGTTCCTCCTGATAGGGGGCCTCTTCGGCCGCATCCTGTGCGGCTGGGCTTGCCCGTTCGGGCTCGTTCAGGACGTGCTCAAGCACGCCAGGAGGAGGCCCTTCCAGGTGGCGGCCCACACCCACAGGTCGGCCGTGAAGCTGAAGTATTACATCCTGGGCTTGATCATGCTGGTGAGCGGCACCCTGGCCCTCTCCCTGGCCTTGGGCACGGGCCAGAGGTATAAGGAAGCCCTGGGCCCTTATGCGCCAGGCCCCTTCACGGCCCTATCGCCAGCTGAAACGCTGTTCTCCCTCCTGCCCGGCTTGGCCGTGGAGCTGCTCGAGATGGGCGAGGTGAACGTTAAGGAGTTCATCACGGGCCTGCCCTTGATATTCTGGGCCAGGTTGGTCATAATGGTGGCTGTCCTGGTCATGGTGGCCTACATCCCGAGGGGCTGGTGCCGATACCTCTGCCCGGTCGGGGCCATGATGGGCATCTTCAGCCGGTTCAGCCTCCTAGGCCTGAAGATCGACGTGGTGAAGTGCGACAAGTGCGGTGAGTGCGTGAGGGCCTGCCCCATGATGGTGAGGCTGCTGGAGCAGGACCCGGAGAAGATATCGGACCCGGAGTGCA
Source organism: uncultured Candidatus Bathyarchaeia archaeon (assembly GCA_964630115.1). GTDB lineage: Archaea > Thermoproteota > Bathyarchaeia > EX4484-135 > EX4484-135 > EX4484-135. The sequence continues at coordinate 4,010 of CAZVRS010000007.1, forward strand.
TCTACTGCTTCAGGTGCGTGGCAGCCTGCCCACAGGGCGCCATAAAGCCCAGGTTCCCCTGAGGGGCCCGTGTGGCGACGGCCTATCAGCTCACCCGGCCCGTTATCCTCATGGCAGCGTGCGGCAGGGCTAGGACGGCCCCCGTTATGCCCAGGGCGAGGGCGAACAGCCTGCCCCTATCGAGGGGGACGAGCCTCACCTTCGTGGTCATCGTTATCGAGACCGATGGGAAGCCAGAGCCCTCGTTCGCCACGGCTGCTATGACGCAGGCCCTTTCTTCAAAGCAGAAGGTCCTAACGAGCCTCCCGGTCGTGTTGGCGAGGATCTTGACGTCCTCCTGGGCCATGAACGCCTCGAGGGCCGTCGTGTTGAGCTCGCTATAATACCATAGTTGAGCCAGCTCCTCCTCGGGGCAGGACATCACGTAGATGCGTGCCCCCTTCCCGGCCGAGATCCTCACCTCTAGTATGGTGTTCGGCCCCACGCATCGGTAGTCCCACAGGACCTCGCCAGGCGGGAGCTCGCTGGCGGAAACGTGGCTCGCCTCGGCTGGCAGGACTATCATGGAGGCGCACAAGACGGCCAGCGATACCGCTACGGCGAGCAGGCCGAGCCTGGCCATCACGTAGGTCAGGCGCCCTACGTCCGTCATACGAGCTCGAACCTCCTGAGGAAGTATATGAGGGCTGCCGTGTAGAAGGCGATTGCTATGGCGTAGTTCCCGGACAGGTAGGCCATGCACTCCCACATGGTCGGTGCTTCACCGCCCGGGCCCAGGGGGGCGCCACCTACGGATAAGGAGTAGTGCCTCATCAGGGCGACCAGCGGTTCCAGCGTGTAGTAGACGTGCCTCACGCCCTCCCAGCCCGTTATGTTCCCGATCATCAGGAGGATGGAGCTTATGACGTTGACGGCGAAGAGCAAAGCTATCCCTATGGCCAGGGAGGCCCCGCCCCTCCTGACCACTATGGCCGCCAAGAACATGAGGGACGCCGGCAGGAGGATGTCGGCCACGAAGGCCAGGAGGCCCAAGAGGAAGACGTCTAGGTGCTCTAGGGCCAGGTCGGGGAAGAGCAGGCCCGTGAAGACGCATATAGACATGACGACGTAGGCGACGGGTATGAGGATGCCGGACGTGAGCTTGGCTAAGAAGAACCTGCCACGCCCCACCGGATACGTCAGGTAGGTCTGGACGAGGCCCTTCCTTATCTCGTTCGCAAGGCCGTAGGATATGTTCTTCAGTATGAGGATTATGGTTATGAAGCTTATCATGCCGGAGGAGAGGCTCATCACGATGAGGAGCCTTGCTTCCTCGGCCTCAAGGCCCGTCACGGCGTAGGCCACGGGCGAGAAGATGAGCGGGAAGAAGGCGTATAGGAAGGCCAGGACCTCCGGTATCGGGAACCTGTAGGCTTCCTTCAGGTCCATGGCCAATATCTCCAGAGTGGGCCACCTGCGCCCCACGGCCATCACCTCCCGAACCTGCCCAACACCACACGCCTGAAGAGGTCCTCTAGGCTGGCCACCCTGGATTCTATGCCGTAGAACTCGAGGCCAGCTTGCTCTGCCAGGGACCTCACGGCCCCGTAGAACTCGTCCTCGTGGCCTTCCTCCACCTCGACCATGAGGTCACGGCCCGATATGTAGGCTTCCCTCACGTAGGGCAGATCGAGCACCTTCGGCCTTAATACGGCCGGGTTGCTCACGGAGACCCTGAACGAGCGCCCGAACTCCCTCATGAGCTCGTCCAAGGTGCCCGTCACGTGGACCCGGCCCTCGTGGATGAGGGCCACGGAATCGCAGATGCGGCCCAGCTCGGGCAGTATGTGGGACGATATGACGAAGTCCACGCCCTCGTCCTTGTGCAGCCTGGCCACCAAGTCTATGACCTCTGAGCGCCCCAGCGGGTCCAAGTTGGCCATGGGCTCGTCCGCTATGACAAGCTCCGGCTCGTGTATGAGGGCCTGTGCTATGCACAGCCTCTGCTTCATGCCTGCCGACAGGGCACCTATCTTCCTGTCCGCTGAGTCCGCCAGGCCGACGAGCTCCAGGGCCTCACGGGCCCTCTTGCCCGCCTCAGGGACGCCGTAAATTCGGGCCACGTGCTTCAGGAACTCAAGGGCCCTTATGTGGCGTGGGAGCTCCATATGCTCGTGTAGGACGCCCACCCTGGCCCTGACGTCCGGGTTGTTCCAGGGGTCCTCGCCGAGCAGCCTTGCCTCGCCCGAGTCGGGCTTGAGGAGGCCGAGGCATATCCTTATCGTGGTCGTCTTGCCGGCCCCGTTCGGGCCTATGAGGCCGAATATCCGGCCCCTCGGGACCTCTAGCGTCAGGCCGTTGAGGGCCACGACATCCTTGAAGCGCTTCACCAGCCCTATGCATTCTATTGCCTTCTCCAAGCGAGCTCCCCCATTATCGCCCGGGCTTCAGCGGGGGCCATGCTAAATAAGCCTTAACGGACCGTTTAGTCGGGCGAGAACTTGACCGTGAGGAAGCCGAAGGCCGTGGCCATGGCCGTGGCCGGCCTTGACCCATCGGGCGGGGCTGGCCTATCGGCCGACATAAGGGCCTTCACGGCCCTGGGCGTCTACTGCGCCCCCGTCATATCAGCCATAACGGTCCAAGACACGAGGGGCGTTTACGCCGTGAGGCCCGTGGAAGCCGATCTCCTCAGGGGGCAGCTTGAGGCGGTCCTGAGGGACCTGAGGCCCTCCTGGGCCAAGGTGGGCGTCCTCTACTCGGCCGAGAACGTGAAGCTGGTGGCCGAGCTCCTGCCCGAGAAGGGCGTTAAGCTCGTCGTTGACCCCGTGCTCAAGGCCGGGACGGGGGAGCCCTTGCTCGGGCCCGGCGCCCTCGAGGCCTTGAGGGACGAGCTGATCCCGAGGGCCCTCATCATAACTCCCAACGCCCGGGAAGCAGGCGAGCTGACGGGCATGCAGGTCAGGTCGGTCGAAGATGCCAGGGAGGCCGCTCGGGCGCTGGCCCTGCTGGGCCCTGAGGGCGTCGTGGTGAAGGGAGGGCACATAGAGGGGCCCGTGGCAACCGACGTGCTCTATTACAAGGGCCGTTTCTACGAGTTCGAGAGGCCGAGGCTGGATTTAGATGCCCACGGCTCCGGATGTGCTTTCTCTTCCTTCCTGACCGCCCTCCTGGCCCTGGGCGAGGAAGTCCCTTCTGCCGTCGAGAAGGCCGGCGACCTGGCCTATGAGGCCGTCCGCTGGTCCGTGGGGGTGGGCTCCGGCAGGCCAGTGGCAGAGCCTTCGGCAAGGCTGTTCAGGGAAGCTGAGAGGTATGCGGTCCTGAGGGAGGTCGAGGAAGCCGTTAGGGCCTTTTTGTCCGAGCCTAAGGCGGCCGACTTCATACCTGAGGTCGGGACGCAGATAGGCATGGCCATCTCCATGCCCTCGGGCCCTGAGGACGTGGCAGCCGTCGAGGGACGCATAGTCAGGGCTGGCCGCAGGCCCGTGGCAGTTGGGCCCGTGAGGTTCGGGGCCTCAAGCCACGTGGCACGCATCATACTGACGGCCATGAAGCACGACCCAGGCGTCAGGGCAGCCATGAACTTGGCCTACAGGCCCGAGTTCCTTGAGGCCCTCGAGCGCATGGGCCTGACGGTGGCTTCCTTCGACAGGTCGAGGGAGCCGCCCGAGGTGGCCATGACCGAGGGAGCTTCCCTTCCCTGGGGGGTTGAAGAGGCCATCAGGGCCTGCGGGGGCCGGGTCCCCGACGCCATATATGACCTAGGGGCCGTGGGCAAGGAGCCCATGGTAAGGCTGTTGGGCAGGTCGGCCCTCGATGTGGTCCAGAAGGCCCTCAGGGCCGTGAGGATGGCCTCGGGCTAAGCATATATCGGTCCCAGGGCCCCTCCCGCCCGGCATGGAGGGCGTGGAAATGGTAGGGGTAGGGCACAAGCCCGATGTCCTTAGGGTGGCCGTGGCCGAGGGCAAGATACTCCTCGGCCGTGAGGCCCTCAGGCGCATAAAGGAGGGGTCGGTCGAGAAGGGAGACCCGCTCTTAACCGCCCAGTTGGCTGGCATCCTGGCTGCCAAGAGGACGCCGGAGCTCATACCGCTGTGCCACCCGATACCGATAACGAAGGTCGACGTGGAGCCCGTGGTGGAAGAGGATGGCGTTAGGATAAGGGCCCGTGTTGAGGCCGTGGCCAAGACGGGCGTTGAGATGGAGGCCCTGACGGCCGTCTCCGTGGCCCTGCTGACCGTCTGGGACATGGTGAAGCAATACGAGAAGGACGAGGCAGGCCAATACCCTCACACGGCCATAACGGGCATAAGGGTGCTCAGCAAGGTCAAGGAGGCACATCCCGGCCCTGGCCCGAGCCGTATGGGCAGGCCTTGATGCATATCCCGCATATCAGCTCGCCTATCCCCGGCCTCCTGGCGAACTCCACGAGCTTCTCGAGGCAGGCCCTGTAATCGAAGACTTCATCACGGCTCCTCGGCCTGAGGTCGAACCCGACGTCCCTTATGGCACCAGCCGGGCAGGCCTCCACGCAGGCCCGGCAGGGACCGCATCTCGACCTCATGGGCTCCCCGACCTCGAGCGGCATGTCGGTCAAGACGGTCGCAAACCGGACCCTCGGGCCGTGGTCGGGCGTTACGACCAGCAGGCTCTTCCCCATCCAGCCCAGGCCAGCCAGGACGGCCACGGCCTTGTGGGATATCAGGCCCAGCTGACGCTCCCAATCTGCTATCCGTGAGGCTGGCACCGCCAGGGCCCTGTAGCCCCTTGAGGAGCAGAAGGAGGCCACCAAGCGGGCCACCCGGTCCAGGAGGGCATTCGCCCGCCGGTAGCAGCGTGCGTAAGCTGGTGACGGCCCATCCGGCCCTATGGTATCTATGACCTCGGGGGGCAGGACCACGCCTATGGATATGGCCCTCGGATACTCCTCGAGCAAGCGCCTTGATATGCCGAATTCGTCCTCGTAGGACGAGAGGTCGGCGAAACCGATCTTATCTGCGCCGGCCGCCTTGGCCAAGGCCCTTATCTCCTCCTCGTGCAAGATGGGCCCTCGTGGGCCTCGTGGCCCTCACGCTTATAGATGTCCCCTCCTGCCTCGGGTGGGGGTGGTAGGCCCTCACCTTGGAAGGCAAGCCCAGGTATGTGGTGTGTGCTGCCTGGCCCTACATCAACTACGTGCCGCACCTCGGGACCATCATACCGCTCCTCTCGGCCGACGTGGTAGCCCGCTTCCTGCGCATGAGGGGGCACGAGGTCGTCTTCGTCAGCGGCTCCGACGAGCACGGCACGCCGATAGAGGTCGAGGCCGTCAGGCAGGGCGTAGAACCCAGGGAGCTCACGGACCGCAACCACGAGCTGGTGGTCCGGCTGCTGAAGGAGTGGGAGATCTCCCTGGACAGCTACATAAGGACGGAGCACCCGGTCCACAAGGAGTTCATAAAGCGCTTCTACGAGCGTGTCTACGCCAACGGATACGTCTTCGAGCGGGACGAAGAACTGCCCTACTGCGAGAACTGCCGCCGCTTCCTGCCCGACAGGTTCGTGGAAGGCACCTGCCCCTACTGCGGCTACGAGAGGGCCCGGGGAGACCAGTGCGAGGCCTGCGGGAGGCTGCTGGACCCGGCCAAACTCCTGAACCCGAGGTGCGCCATCTGCGGCTCCAGGCCCGTCATAAGGACCACGAGGCACTGGTTCCTCGACCTCACGAAGCTCCAGGAGGCCGTTGAAGAATACGTCCGGTCGAACGAGCGCTTCTCCGATACGGTCCGATCGCTCAGCCTCAGGATGCTGGAGGAGGGCCTCAGGCCACGTTCCATAACCCGTGATACGAAGTGGGGCATAGAAGCGCCCTTCCCGGGCGCCGAGGGCAAGACCATATACTGCTGGTTCGAGGCCGTCTTGGGCTACATATCGGCCACCATAGCCTACTTCAGGTCCAAGGGCCAGCCGGACCGCTGGGAGGCGTTCTGGAAGGACCCGGAGGCCCGCTCGGTGTTCTTCATAGGCAAGGACAACATACCCTTCCACGCCATCCTCCTGCCAGCCCTCCTGCTGGCCTCAGGGGAAGGCTACAACCTGCCCTGGGACGTGGTGTCCAACGAGTTCTTGCTATGGGAGGGGGAGAAGTTCTCGAAGAGCAGGCGTGTCGGCATATGGATTGATGAGGCCCTGAGGTTGTTCCCGGCCGACTACTGGCGCTTCGTCTTGGTGGCCCTGAGGCCGGAGCTCAGGGACTCCAACTTCACCTGGGAGCAGTTCTTGGAGAAGGTCAACTCGGACCTGAACGACACGATAGGGAACTTCATACACAGGACCTTGACCTTCATATGGAGGTATTTCGGCGGCCGTGTGCCCGAGCCCGGCCACATGGGCCCGAGGGACGAGGAGGCCCTGGAACTCCTGAGGGAGCTGTTCGGCCAGGTAACGGACGATCTGGAGAACTTCAGGCTTAAGTCGGCCCTGAGGTCCGTGGTCGAGCTGGCAAGGGAGGGAAACCGCTACCTCAACGAGCGTGAGCCCTGGAAGCTCGTGAAGGAAAAGCCTGATGAGGCCAGGACGGTCTTATACGTGGCTGCCCAGCTCGTGAAGGCCCTCTCGGTCCTCTTGGCACCCTTCGTGCCCTCATCGGCCGACAGGCTCTGGTCCATGTTGGGCCTAGACGGGTCCGTGCACGAGGCGTCCTGGGACGATGCCCTCAGGCCCCTGGAGCCGGGGCACGCCATAAGGAAGCCCGAGCCCCTCTTCCGAAAGGTCGAGAAGGGGCCGGAGGAGCTCAGGGCGGCCCTGGAAAGGCTGAGAACTTGAGCGATGGCCTTAGGATAGACCTCCACGTCCACACCTTCTACTCGGGCGATGCCATAACGAGCCCCAGGGAAGCCGTTCTATGGGCTAAAAAAGCCGGCCTCCACGGCTTAGCCATAACCGACCACGACACGCTGAAGGGGGCCCTTAAGGCCCGTGAGATCGGCCGCAGAAAGGGCATCCTGATCCTGCCCGGCATGGAGCTGGAGAGCAGGGGAGGCCACGTCCTGGCCTTGTGCCCGCTTGAGCCCGTCAGGCCCGGGGACAGCCTGGCCGAGGCCGTGGAGGCCGTGAGGGAAGCCGGGGGCCTGGCCGTCCTGGCGCACCCCTACCACCTGCTGGCCCCAAGGGCCTGGAGCCCAGAGGGCCTGAGGGCCCTGGATGCCGTAGAGGTCCTGAACGCCAGCGACCCCCTGGCCGCCCTGAGCACGAGGCTCGCCAGGAGGCTGGCCAGGGCCTTGGGCAAGCCCGAGACGGGCGGGAGCGATGCCCACTTCCCCGAGGCCATAGGGGCTGCCTACACGGTCGTGGAGGCCGACCCGGATCCGGACGAGGTTTTATCTGCCATAGAAAAGGGATTGACGAGGCCGTGCAGGAAGGCCTTGAACCCCATGGTCGTCTTGAAGAAATGGGCCATACCGAACTACCTACGCTGACCTCGGCCTTCTTCCTCCATTTCCTTCCTGCCCCAGAACTCCCTATTCAGCAGGTCCCTTATCGCCACCCTTATGGCCTCGGCACGGCTCGGGTAGTAGCGCTTCTCCACCAGCTCGTCCAGGGCCTTCAGGTAGCTCTCCGGCAGGTAGAGCGTTATCAGCTTCACGGCGGGCACCGAGCACACCGGCCTCCGGGAGCCCTTTTCAGGGAAGCATGTTAGGGGGGAGGTAAGGGGAAAACAGGAGCGTGATTCACGCCAGGGGAAAAGGAGCGCTTGCTTGAACACGGCTCATTAAAAAGAGCTGGCGCCCCATGGATCCCCACGGCACGGTTTAAATCCGGCCCCCCGGGCCCTTAACGGAGTTGAGGGTCTACATAGAGAGCTACGGCTGTGCCATGAACATGGCCGACGGGAACCTCATGGCCGAGCTCCTGGCCGAGGCAGGCCACACCATCGTTAATAGGCCCGAGGAGGCAGATGTCATAATACTGAACACATGCACGGTCCGCTCGGACACGGAGAGGCGCATGGTAAGGCGCCTGAGGGAGCTCATGTCCTACGGGAAGCGTCTCGTAGTGGCCGGCTGCCTTGCCTCAGCCCAGCCCGGCCTGGTCTACAAGATATCACGTGATATCTCGCTGCTCTCGGCAAGGGCCGTGGAAGCCGTCAGGGAGGTCGTGGAAGCCAACGGGCCCGTTTACGTCTTGGAGCCGAGGCCTAGGGAGAGGTTGCCCAAGCTCCTCCACGGCACCAGCATAACCATACCGATCGCCGAGGGCTGCCTGGGCTCCTGTGCCTACTGCATCGTCCGGGTGGCCCGTGGGCCCCTGAGGTCCTACAGGCCCGAGGCCATAGTGAGGGCCGTGGAGGAAGCGGTCCGCAGGGGGGCCCGGGAGGTCAGGCTGACGGCCCAGGACACGGGCGTCTACGGCCTGGACATAGGGACCAACTTGGCCGAGCTCCTGAGGGCCGTGTGCGAGGTAAAGGGGCGATTCATGGTCAGGGTGGGCATGATGAACCCGAACGCTGCCCTCCGCATCCTGGACGACCTGGTAGAGGCCTATAAGGACCCGAAGGTCTACAAGTTCCTCCACCTGCCCGTCCAGACGGGCGACGACGGGCTCCTGAAGGCCATGAGGCGCAATTACACGGTGGAGGACTTCCTCACGGTCGTTAAGGCCTTCAGGCGTGAGTTCCCCGACCTCATGCTCGCAACGGACATAATGGTCGGCCTGCCGGGCGAGGACGAGGAAGCTTTCAGGAACACGTTAGAGCTGCTGAAGCTCGTCAGGCCGGATAAGGTCCACGTGGCCAGGTTCACGCCCAGGCCCCACACGAAGGCTGCCTCCATGCCGAACCAGGTCCCGGAGCCCGTGAAGAAGCGCAGGTCCCGTGTCCTGACGGCCCTGGCCTTGGAGATAGGCCTGGAGAAGAACAGGGCCCTCTTAGGGAAGCGCCTGCCCTGCTTGGTGGTCGGCAGGGGCGGGAGAGAAGGCCAATTGGAGGCCAGGGCCATGAACTACAAGCCTGTTTACTTCAAGGGCCCCGAGGCCCTCGTGGGGGAATTCGTAGGGCTTGAGGTAACCGATGCTGGCCCTTACTACCTCGTCGGCCACCCTTGCTACTGAGGGGCTCAGGCCCGCCCTTTCCTGCGCTTCAGGGCCTCTATGAGGGCCGGGACGATCTGGTATAGGTCGCCCACCACGTAATAGTCGGATACCGAGAAGATGGGCGCTTCCTCGTCCTTGTTTATGGCCACTATGACCTTTGAATCCCTTATGCCGGCCACGTGCTGTATGGCACCTGATATGCCGACGGCCACGTAGAGCTTGGGCTTCACCTTCCGGCCCGATAGGCCAATCCACTCGGGGAACCAGCCCCTGTCCTCCGCTATGGGCCTGGAGCAGCCGACAGCACCACCGAGTAGCTTGGCCAGCTCCTCCAGCATGGCGAAGTCCTCACGCTTCTCAACCCCACGGCCACCCGAAACTATGACTTCTGCTTCCTCGAGCCTGGGCCCCTTCAGCTCCTTCTCCCTGACCGACAGGAGCTTCAGCTTGGGCTCCGGGACCTCAAGGCTGATGGTCTTGACCTTGCCGTTCCTCTCGGCCGCTGGCTTCTCGAAGGCCCTCGGTGCCACCGCCAGGACGCACGGCAGGGACGGGCACTCCTGCCTGGCGATGGCCCTGCCAGCGTAAACGGTCCTCTCGATCAGCAAGCGGCCTCCCTCGGCCTTGACGGACGTGCAGCCGGTCATGCAGGGCACCCTCATCTTGGCCGAGAGCCTGGCGGCTACCTCACGGCCGAACCGGGTGGATGCGATCAAGATTAGGTCGGCTCCCTCCGACTTGGCGACATCCTGTATGGCCGATGCGAAGACAGACGAGTCTGACACCGAGAACTTCTCGTCCGTGGCTAACAGGACCTCGTCAGCCCACTTGGCCAGCTCCTCGGCCCCTGAGGCAGCCTCGGGCCCACCGGCCAGGACCAGGGCCTTAAGGCTGGACCCGAGGGCCTCGGCCAGGCCCGCACCCCCGCCGAGCAGCTCGAGCAATAGGTCCTTCTTCTCCGACCAAGCAAGGATCGGCCCGGCCATCAGGACAGCACCCCCTCTTCCTCCAGGGCCTTCAGGAGGTTCTCGGCTATTTCCTCAGGCGTCTCGCCCGCTATACGGACCTTCTTCCTCTCCATCGGGGGGACCACGACCTCCAGGAGGCCGTGGGCCCTCAGGGCCGATAGCTCCTCGGCCGACAGGCCTAAATCTTGGGCCCCTAGGACCTTTATCTCCTTCTTGGCGGCCTTCATTATGGCCATGAGGCTCGGTATCCTGGGCGTGTTTATCTCCCTCGTGACCGTCACAACGGCCGGGAGGGGGACGGCCAGTTCTTCATAACGGTCCTCCAGGGCCCTCTCGACCAAGAGCTCGCCTCCCCGGACCTCTATCTTCCTCACGCAGCTCACGCAGGGCACGCCCATCAGCTCGGCCAGCTTAGGCCCGACCTGGCCGGAGAAGCTGTCGAGGGAGACCTCACCGCATATCACTAGATCGGCCCCGCCGGCCTTCTCTATGACCTTGGCCAGGACCGTGGCCGTCCCGAGCGTGTCGAGGTCCTTGAAGACCTCATCGCAAGCCAGGTAGGCCTCGTCTATGCCCATGGCTAGGGCCTCCCTCAGGGCCATCTTGGCTCCCTCGGGCCCGACGGTGATGGCGAACGTCTTCCAGCCGAGCTCCTCCTTTATTCTCACGGCTTCTTCTACGGCATTCTTGTCCAGGTCGTTGGTCCTCATGGAGACGCCTTCAGTTATGAGCCTCCCTTCCCTGTCGGCCTTCACCTGCTCCACGTCCGGTATGTATTTGACGCATACCGCTATGCTCGGCATCCTCAGGCCCCCGCTGACCTATGGCCCTGGATAAAAAGGATTACGGTTAAATCTGGGCGGAGGCATACCTCGGCCGATGTCGGCTAGGCCTTCCGTGTTATTCGCATCGGTTGCCTCAGGGCTCCACCTAGAACGTGCGAGGGAGACGTCCCTAAGGGCCTTCACGACCATGGAAGGGCTCGGCGTGAAGGTCATAGGTTCTCCTGAGCCCATCCTGACGGCGGAAGAGCTGTCAGAAGCACTATCGGGGGAAGCGGACATCAAGGTGGTGTTCGTGGCCAGCGGCGGGACGTCGAGGATACTCAGGGAGGCCCTGAAGGACCGTGAGGCATGGCTGTGGGCTCACCCGCACGACAACAGCCTCCCTTCCGCCTTGAGCGCCAGAGAGAAGCTGCGCTCCACGGGCTCCTGGAAGTGCGAGATAGCTTTCTCAAGCCCAGATGAGGTCCCGGACGAGATAATGGCCGAGGTAAGGGCCCTCAAGGCGCTGTGCGAGCTTAGGGAAGCTGAGGTAATAGCCTTCTGTTCTGAGGAGAAGGCCGGGGAACTTGAGGCCGTCCTGTCGGGCTTGCTCGGGCCCTGGAAGCCAGAGGTCAAGAGGTTCGACGTGGCCGAGCTCCTGAGGGCCCTCGAGGAGTCCAGGCCCCTCTCGGTCAGCGAGGCCATATCGGTGCTGAAGGGCCTTGATTCAGAGAGCCCCACGCCAGAACTGTCTCTGGGCTTCGCAAGAGGGATCCAGATGGCCTTGCTCATAGAAGAGCGGTTCCTGGGGGGCCGTGAGAAGAGCATAGTGACGTTCGATTGCTTTGACGTCCTGGAGGACCTCGGCATGACGCCCTGCGTGGCCATAGGGCTCCTGCTCGAGCATGGCATAACGGCCGTCTGCGAGGCAGATCCGGCCTCCCTTGTCCTCATGGCCTTATGCCACTACCTCTCGGGCGAGCCCCCTTGGATGGCCAACCTGGCCAGCTACGACCCTGCCTCAAACACGGTCACGCTGGCCCACTGCACGGCCTGTCCATCCCTCTCCTCGGCCTGGCCATACAGGGGCCATTTCACGGAGCACTTCGAGTCCGGGAAGCCCGTGGCCCTGGATGTGTGGCTGAGGAGGGGGCCGGTCATTCTGGCCAGCCTCCAGCCCGGCAGGAGGAAGCTCGTCTTGGCCAGGGGCAGGGTCCTCGACTCGGGCATGGGGGAGGAAGGCATGTGCAGGACTCAGGCCCTAGTGGAGCTCGAGGGCGATGTAAGGGCCTTCTTGGAGGAGGCTGGCAACCACCACGTCTTGACCTACTCGGACATCTACGAGGAATTGGCCAGGGCAGGCCGCAGGCTCGGCCTTGAGGTAGCGGCCTATTGAGGCCGGGCGGTCCCTTGACACGCATGGTAAAAGTTTATTATCAAGGAGGCCCAGGGCCATGAGGCCGGAGGGATGAGGGGATGGCATATCTGGCAGGCACCCCGGTCTTGATACTCAAGGAGGGTTCGACGAGGCGCAGGGGGCGTGAGGCCCAGAGGAACAACATAATGGCTGCCCGCATAGTAGCCGAGATACTGAGGTCAACGCTCGGCCCCAGGGGCATGGACAAGATGCTCATAGACAGCTTAGGCGACATAACCATAACGAACGATGGTGCTACCATACTGGACGAGATAGAGGTAGAACACCCGGCCGCCAAGATGATGGTAGAGGTGGCCAAGGCACAGGACGACGAGGTCGGAGACGGCACTACGACGGCCGTCGTCTTGGCTGGCGAGCTCCTTAAGGAGGCCGAGGAACTCCTCCTCCAGAACATACACCCGACCATAATAGTGAGCGGCTTCAGGAAGGCTGCCCAGAAGGCCCGTGAGATACTGCACGAGATAGGCAAGGACGTAGACCTGGATGACCGTGAGACCCTGAAGAAGATAGTCATGACCAGCATGGCCAGCAAGGCCGTTGGAGGTGCCAAGGAGCACCTGGCCGAGATAGCCATAGACGCCATAAAGCAGATAATCGAGAAGAGGGGCGATAAGCTCGTCGCCGATGTTGACCAGATACAGGTCGTGAAGAAGGAGGGCAAGAGCCTCTTGGACAGCCAGCTCGTGAAGGGCGTCATAATAGACAAGGAGGTCGTCCACCCCGG
>CAZVRS010000008.1:0-4443 GCA_964630115.1 uncultured Candidatus Bathyarchaeia archaeon
GGGTCAACCGGGAACTCAGCGCCCTTCACGAACCTAAGGGCCTTCTCGAGGCTGCCGTGCTTCTTTATGAGCTCGTAGGCCCTCTTGGGCCCTATGCCCTTCACGCCCTTGGGGTTGTAGTCCGTCCCGACCAAGATGGCTATGTCTATGAGCTGTTCCCGAGTTATGCCCAGCTTGGCCAGAAGCTCGTCGAGCCTTATGATCTCCGGGCTTATCTCGACGTATATGTCCTTGCCGGGGAGCTTCCTCCGGCCCGATATGGTGACGTTCCTAACGAGGGCTGGGGCACCGAAGAGCAAGCTGTCGTAGTCCTGGCTGGCGCAGAGGTCCGCATCACCACGCTTGACCAAGTGGGCTGCCTGTGCCTCGCCTTCCGAAGGGGCCTGGATCCAGGGGACGCCCATCAAGGTCAGCAACCTCTTGGCGTCCTCCACCATCTCGTCCTTCAGCTTGGCCGCCTGCTGGGCATACTTCCGGGCTTCCTCAAGGCGGCCTTCCCTGAGGGCCTGTTCATACTTCAGGAGGGCTTCTTCCCTTATCTCCATCCTCCTCTTTATCTCGGCTTCCTTAAGGGCTGGTGGCTTCCCATCGAAGACGAAGACGGGCTTTATGCCTAACTCAAGCAAGTTCACGGTCCTGTAGAAGAGGCCGCTGAGGTGGCTCGTCACACGCCCCCTGCTGTCCATGAGGGGCCTGCCGTCCGGCCCCCTTATGGTGGCCAAGAACTGGTATAGGGCGTTGTAGGCATCAAAGGCTATGACCTTGCCGGACAGGTCCTCGAGGCTAACGGTCCTTATGACCTCCTTCGGGACTAAGGCCCTAATGTTGACCCCCAAGCCTCTCCCACCTCAGCTCCACCTGCTTCTTCCCCCTGGCGTAGGAAACGACATATATGAAGCCGTTCATCTCCAGCGTCATTAGGGCCTTGTTTAGCTCGGCCACGCTCACGTCCGGGTAGAAGGCCCTCACCTGGTCCAACAGCTTGTCGTCCGTCATCCTGCCGTTCTTCTTCAGCACCTCTATTATCACGTAGTGTAGGGGCCTAACCCTCCAGGTCCTCAGGGCCCATACCTCCCTCAGGCCACGGTGGGCATTGGTGCCCTGTGCGCCTTCCTGTAGCGCTCGGCGAACTCCCTATACCACTTCTCTACCTCTGGCGTTATGCTGGGCCCTACCTTCTTCAGGGCTGCCTCAAAGTCGTCCCAGGTCACCTTCGTGGCGTTTATATCACGCCTGAGGGCGTTCATGGCCGCCTCACGGCATACGGCAGCTATGTCGGCGCCCGAGTAGCCCTGGGTCCTCTTGGCTAAAAGCTCGAGGTCCACGTCCTCCGCCAACGGCATCTTCCTCGTGTGTATCTTGAATATCTCGAGCCTCGCCTTCTCGTCCGGCGGGGGCACGTATATGAGCCTGTCGAACCTGCCGGGCCTCAGGACGGCCGGGTCGAGTATGTCGGGCCTGTTCGTGGCCCCTATGACCACCACGTCCTCGAGGACCGCTATGCCGTCCATCTCGGTCAGGAGTTGGCTGACGGCACGCTCCGTCACGCCGCTGTCAGCGTAGCCGAGGCCCCTGCGTGGCACGAGGGCATCAATTTCATCGAAGAATATGACGGCCGGGGCAGCGGTCCGGGCCTTCCTGAATACCTCCCTTATGCCCCTCTCCGTCTCGCCAACCCACTTGCTCATCAGCTCGGGCCCCCTGACGGCTATGAAGTTCGCCTCGCTCTCGGTTGCCACGGCCTTGGCCAGGAGCGTCTTGCCACAGCCGGGCGGGCCATATAACAGCACGCCCTTGGGAGGCTCTATGCCCATGGCCTTGAACTTGTCAGGATACTTCAGAGGCCACTCGACGGCTTCCCTGAGCTCCTGCTTCACCTCCTCCAGGCCACCTATGTCGGACCAACGGACCCTCGGCACCTCTATGTAGACCTCACGGATGGCCGTGGGCGTTATCTCCTTGTAGGCGGCCATGAAGTCCTCCATGCGGACCTCCATCTTCTCCAGCACTTCGACGGGTATCCTCTCCTGCTCCAGGTCTATCTGGGGCAGGTAGCGCCTCAGGGCCTTCATGGCGGCCTCACGGCACAGGGCCGCTAAATCGGCGCCCGTGTAGCCGTGCGTTATGTCAGCCAGCTTCTCCAGGTCCACGTCGTCCGCCAGGGGCATGCCCCTGGTGTGTATCTGGAGTATCTCCAGCCTCCCACGCCTGTCCGGGACGCCTATCTCAATCTCACGGTCGAAGCGGCCGGGCCTCCTCAGGGCCGGGTCTATGGCGTTTATCCTGTTCGTGGCCCCTATGACTATGACGTTCCCACGGCCCTTCAGGCCGTCCATTAGGGCCAGCAGCTGGGCCACGACACGCCTCTCGACCTCGCCCGTGACTTCCTCACGCTTCGGGGCTATGGCGTCTATCTCGTCTATGAATATGATGGCCGGTGCGTTTTTCTCGGCCCTCTCGAATATCTCCCTCAGCCTGGCCTCCGATTCGCCGTAGTATTTCGACATTATCTCGGGGCCGTTTATGGCGAAGAAGGCAGCATCCGATTCGTTGGCGACGGCCTTGGCCAGGAGCGTCTTGCCACAGCCGGGAGGCCCGTAGAGCAAGACGCCCTTGGGAGGCTCTATGCCGAGCCTCTGGAAGAGCTCCGGGTGCCTCAGGGGCAGCTCGACCATCTCCCTTATCTTCTGTATGGCTTCCTCCAGGTCCCCTATGTCCTCGTAGGTCACCATCGGGACCTTGACGCCCTCCACGGGCTCGGGCAGGAGCTTGAGGCGTGTGCGGTAGGTTATCCTCACCACGCCCTTCGGCCTCGTCCTGACGACGGTGAACGTCAGGGGCTTGTAGGCATACGGGACCTTTATGATATCTCCCTCGACCACCGGCCTGTTTATCAGCCTGCTGCGGACGTAGTTCTCTATCTCGTGGTTTACCTCCCTGAACCGGACGTCTGTGGGGGCCATGGTAACCATGGTAGCGTTCCTCACGTCAGCCTTCCTCACGACCACGTAATCGCCGAGCGAGACGCCAGCGTTCTCCCTCGTCATGCCGTCTATGCGTATTATGTCCTCATCTTGGTCGTCTGCATAAGCTGGCCAGGCTATGGCAGCCGTCCTCTTCCGGCCCTCGATCTCTATCACGTCGCCAGCCGATATGCCTAGGGCCCTCATGGCCCTCTGGTTTATGCGTGCTATGCCACGCCCCACATCCCTCAGCCTGGCGTCGGCAACCCTGAGCTGGACCTCGGGCTTCCTGGAGCTCTTGCTCATCATCTTCCCCCCACGTCAAGGCCAGGGACCGCCATAAGCGTTCCCCACCACCCGTTCATGGGCCCTCGAACCCGCACTTCACGCACTTGTATGGCCTCGCCAGCTTCCGGCACATCTCGCACCGCCATATTATCACGTCGCCGCAGTTCGGGCACGGGAACTTCACCGCCTCCGAGCCAGGGGGTATGGTCCTGTTGCAGGACGAACAAGTCGGCAACTTGACCTTGCTCATCCCCCATCCATCCCTTAGTGGAAGGGCCTTCTATTTATGTCTTGGCCATACGTGCTTAACGGCCCCCCGGGGCCTAAGGGATTTAAGGGAGCAAGCCCGAGCCATGGCGGGCCGCCGTGAAGAAGAGGCTAGACGCAGATTGGTGATGAAATACCCGGGTGCGGCCTCCGGAGCGGCGGGGGGAATAGAGATGCGCATGGTCTTCGTGGTGGGGATGGCTGGCTCCGGCAAATCCCTCCTGACGGGCTCTTTCGCCGAGTGGCTCAGGGAGCAAGAGCAGAACGTCGTAACGGTCAACTTGGACCCGGGTGCCGCAGAACTCCCCTACGAGCCGGACGTGGACGTCAGGGCCTACGTGACGGTCGAGGAGGTCATGGAGAAATACGGCCTGGGGCCCAACGGGGCCATGATAGCTGCCGCCGACATGATCGCCACATACGTTAAGGAGCTCGAGTCCGAGGTAAGCGGCCTCGGGCCCGACATAGCCATAGTGGATACGCCCGGGCAAATGGAGGTCTTCGCCTTCAGGCCCTCGGGCCTGTTCATAGTCCACGGCCTGACGAACTGGCCTAAGGCCCTCATATACCTGTTCGACGCCTGCTTCTCCAAGGAGCCAGCCAACTTCGTGGCCAACATATTCCTGGCCTCGGCCGTCTACTACCGTTTCTTCACGCCCCAGGTCTACGCCCTGACGAAGTGCGATCTCGTGGATCCCGGCGACGTGAAACGCATGGTGGAGTGGTCCTCTAAGCCCAAGGCCCTCTTGGACGCCCTTGAAACAGCCCTGAGGGGAGATAGGAGGCTCATAACCAGGGACTTCGTCAGGGCCATCGCCCGGACGGGCCTCTCCTTCCCGCTCATACCAGTGAGCTCGACGACCTGCCAGGGCTTCCTGAACCTTAACATGGCCCTGGAGCGTGTCATATCGGCCGGGGAGCGTTA